>DVOR01000207.1 GCA_018713405.1 Candidatus Spyradenecus faecavium
CCTGAATAAAAGCGCCCGGGTAGGCGCACCCCCCGGGCATGATAGGTTGCGTCAGCCCTATCCGAGGACCCCCGATGCTCCAACGGTGCCCCTGCGTCATGGAAGGTGCGGAGCCACCATTTCCCATGAGCAACGACACCATAATACCCCATCCGCCCCCAAAAATCAAGCCCTTGTAAGCCCCGCTTCGTTTGTGATAGACTAGTGTCGTTTGTGAGGCTCCTGCGTAACCGTCTCAACGACACGCCACCGCCATTGCCGCGCACCTCTCTTTCTGCCGCCTCACCGCAACCAAGACAACGAGAAAGGAGGCCAACATGACAGAGACAAACGAACACAACGCCTCTTCGACAAAAGAGGAGGCCTCCCTCACGGATTATAGAACCCAAGTGAAGGCCTGGATCGCGTCTGACGCAAATGTCATATTTGGCAATTATTCCACCGCGCACGCCGCGTGCGTCGTCGAAGAGTTTGCCAAAAGCGCAAAAGAAAGCATTGTGCTGATGTCCGGGGCTTTCGCTCGTGAGTTTTATGGCAACGACGTTTTCAATGCCTTTGTGGATGCTTCAAAGCGAGGTGTCTCAATCAGGATTGTCACCTCTGATGACCCCAAGGCTGTTGACATCGACAACCTAAACGCCCTGCATGACGCCTGCGCGAAAGGAAAGGTCGCCTTCTTTGTCGCGCGCTACTCCGGCAAAGAATCTCCGACGCACTTCATGGTCGTGGACAAAAAGCGCTACCGGCTTGAACGTGGGACACACACGCCGACCGAAGACCCTCCGCTTGTGCAAGCGGAGGTCTGTTGCAACGGTGTCGTGCGCGCCTCCAAGCTCGAAGACTTCTTCAATCTCGTCTGGGCCAGATTGGAAATCCAGAGCATCAAAAAGAATACCAAGCCTTCGCCGATGAGCCGATAAGGGACTGGGCCGATGCTGTTCACGGACAATATGGAGGTCGTCCTCACGGCCTATCTGGCGTTTGAAGGCCTAAGTATTTGGAAGGTCGCACCAATAATCAAACGCGAAGAGTTATTTGTCGACGATGGTCTGTCAAGCGATGCTGGCGAGGAAGAGGATCTCTGCAGAGCCTATGCGCAAGCTCTCGGCGAACGCGCCGTGGATGGACATGTCCCGACGCATGAAGAATCCGAAACGTTGGCGTTCCTGTCCAAAAAAGTTGAGAAGGCAAAAAACAGAAGAAAGAAAGCGCGTGAAAAGGCCCTCGCGCGCTATGATCGGTATGTCCGCTCACACGTGCTCGCCAACTGGTTCCTGCATTACACCCCTCTTGCCATCCCGCTCTTCTTGTCGCTTTCGTTGTTCGCCTGGCCGCCAATAAAAACCTTCATGGCGGTGCTCGTCTTGCTCCTCTTTCTGCTCAAGACGGCTGCAGTCAGCTTTTACTTCATAATGGCCGCAAGTGTTCGCAAAGCCGCTTCCGGCTCAATCCCAAGCGAATCGGCTGCCTCCGTCTACGGCCTTGATGATTCTCAAAGGCAATGACCTTGCCGGAAAATGGAATCCTCGCTGATGGACAAAGCCACGCTGGCCTTCCTGGAGTCATTGCGAGATGGACGCCTCGTAGGGCTCACAGAAGCTGACCCAAGGCTCCCGGCGGCGATTGAGGCCCTCCAGCGCGGATGGGTCTGCGCAGAGCGCCCGCCGACCTATGTCTCCGAAGGGAGAATCGGCGCCCTTGTCCTGCGTGGACTCACGCAAGAAGGCTGGGAAGCCATCGACCGTGAGCGCGCCGCAATCGCATCCGGAAAACCTTCGGCGCGGCTCAGAAACGCCTTCCTGCGGGCAGGAAAATGGGCCCTCTCCGGCATTGACAGAATCATCCTCGCCGCGCTCTGCAGCGAGACCCTTTTCAGGTGGATCGTCCGCCTCTTTTTCTCCGAGGACTGAGTGCATGCGCCACATCACATAACACGTCACAAAGACGCTGATGACGATCGTCCAAACCAAATCCTTCGCGTTCATCCTGCCTCCCCTTCGGGTTCACCTTCCGGCGCACCCCGCTGAAACACCAGCCAGGCCGGGCCCCGCCCGGCCTTTGTTTTGCCCGCGCACCCCGCCGCGGGCCCGCGCGGGCGTTTCGGGTCCTTGCACGGAGCGCACCAAAAGCCGCACCAAGCCGCACAACAGAAGCTATTTTGCGCCATACTGTTGCGCCAAAACGGCACCCCTGAAAAAAGTTGATAGCCTTGAATCTTGTTCCATTGGCCTACCGCGTTGCCTGGCGCGTTCCGGTCTGGTACGTCCGCAGGACGTGCCGCGGGTGCAGGGGGAACTTCCCCCTGCCGGGGTGTGGGGCAGCGCCCCACATCCCTCCTTCCTCCCCTTTTCCCATCCTTCCTTGCCCACGCCTCCCAACTTCCAAACTTCCGAATCGGCCCCGACGAGGGGCCGATTCTGCATAAGTACTGATGAATTTCTGAAACCCTTAAGGGTTTGCCTCGAAACCCTTAGGGTTTTGGGACGAACCCCTTAGGGTTTCGCCCCGGACCCTTTAGGGTTTTTCGGCGGGGGACAGAAAAGCCGCCCGGGGGATGCCCGGGCGGCGAAGGGGAAAAGTGGACTCAGAGGGTCAACGTCTCGCCGTCGGCGGGGATGAGGAGGCGCGCGGAGAAGGCGTTGTCCTCGGCGAAGGCGCAGAGCGACTGATGGAGCCCGGGCGTTTCGCGCCCCCTTTGGCGTCTTTGCGGTTCCCTTCCTTTTTCCCCGGACACCATTGATCCGTGCCGCAGGGCTGTCACGGCGAGGCAGGGAATATGGTAGAATAGGGACGATTTGTTTTCCCCATCGAGAGGTTTTGGACTATGGCAACAGAGTTTTTGGTCGGTCAGGTGGCTCTTTCGGCGTTCCGCGTGGCGAACCTGAAAAAGGCGCTCGCGGAGGCCGGGCTCGCCGGATGCGAGGTGCGCACGCGTTGGGTCTTCCCGATGCTGACGGAGGGGATGCTCTCGGCCGAGGCGCGCGAGAAGGCCAAGACGTTGCTGGACGCCGGCGACGCGCCCCTGCCGCGCGAGGGCGTCTTCGTGGCGCCGCGCCTGGGCACCATCTCGCCCTGGAGCTCGAAGGCCACGGACATCTTCCGCACCTGCTCGGTGGCCGGCGTGCTGCGCGTGGAGCGCGCGATGCACCTGGCCCTGACTCGCGACGGCAAGGTCCTGGCCAAGGCCGACCTGGGCGCCGCCGCCAACGCCATCCATGACCGCATGATCGAGGGCGTCTTCACCGCCGCCGAGTTGGAGGGTCTCTTCATCGAGGCGCAGCCCGCGCGCGGCAAGGTCTTCGACGTGCTGGGTGAGGGCCGCGAGGCCTTGGTGCGCGCCAACAAGGAGATCGGCCTGGCGCTGAGCGACCCCGAGATCGACTACCTCTTCAACGCCTACACGGCGGCCAAGCGCAACCCCACCGACACCGAGCTGACCATGTTCGGCCAGGTCAACAGCGAGCACTGCCGCCACAAAATCTTCAACGCCAAGTGGATCATCGACGGCCAGGAGCGCGACCTCTCCCTCTTCGGCATGATCCGCAACACGCACAAGCTGCACCCCGAGGGCACGCAGGTGGCGTACAAGGACAACTCCGGCGTCATCGACGGCTTCCGTGTCCAGGCCTTCCAGGCCGACCCGCGCGACAACGTCTACCGCTTCGCGGAGGACCAGGTGGAGATGCTGATGAAGGTGGAGACGCACAACCACCCCACCGCCATCTCCCCCTACCCCGGCGCGGCCACGGGCGTCGGCGGCGAGATCCGCGACGAGAGCGCCACCGGCATCGGCAGCCGCACCAAGGCCGGCATCTGCGGCTTCTGCGTGAGCAACCTGGAGATCCCCGGCTTCCGCCAGCCCTGGGAGAAGGACTTCGGCGAGCGCCCCGAGCGCCTCTCGCCCGCCCTGAGCATCATGATGGAAGGCCCCATCGGCGGGGCCGCCTTCGGCAACGAGTTCGGCCGCCCGCAGCTCTGCGGCTTCTTCCGCACGCTTGAGGAGGAGGCCGGCGGCAAGTATTGGGGCTACCACAAGCCCATCATGCTGGCCGGCGGCATGGGCAACATCCGCCACGACCAGGTGCTGAAAAAGGAGGTCCCGCCGCACGTCCTCGTGGCGCAGATCGGCGGCCCGGCCATGCGCATCGGCCTGGGCGGCGGCGCCGCCAGTTCCATGGCCTCCGGCGCGAACGAGGCCAAGCTGGACTTCGATTCCGTCCAGCGCGGCAACGCCGAGATGCAACGCCGCTGCCAGGGCGTCATCGACGCCTGCGTGGCCCTCGGCGCGAACAACCCCATCCTCTCCATCCACGACATCGGCGCCGGCGGCCTCTCCAACGGCTGCCCCGAGCTCGTCGAGGCCACGGGCGCGACCTTTGAGCTCCGCGCCGTCCACAACGACGAGCCCTCCATGAGCCCCATGGAGATTTGGTGTTGCGAGGCGCAGGAGCGCTATGTCCTGGCCATCCGCGCCGAGGATCGCCTCCTCTTCGAGGGCTTCTGCGAGCGCGAGCGTTGCCCCGTCGCCTTCATCGGTGAGACCCGCGACGACGGACACATGGTCCTCCACGACGAACACTTCGGCGACAACCCCATCGACATGGACATTTCCACCCTGCTGGGCAAGCCCCCCCGCATGGTGCGCGACGTCCGCCACGTGGCGCTGCCGCACAGGCCGCTCGACCTGGCCGGCGTGAAGCCCGCCGAGGCCCTCCGCCGCGTGCTCCGCCTGCCCGCCGTCGCCAACAAGACCTTCCTCGTCACCATCACCGACCGCACCATCACCGGCATGGTCCACCGCGACCAGATGGTCGGCAAGTATCAGCTCCCCGTGGCCGACCACGCCGTCACCGTCACCGGCTACCAGTGCTTCACGGGCGAGGCCATGGCCACCGGCGAGCGCACCCCCATCGCCATCGTCGACGCCCCCGCCTCCGCCCGCATGGCCGTCGGCGAGGCCATCCTCCAGATGGCCTCCGCCCCCATCGGCCCCATCGGCACCGTCAAGCTCTCGGCCAACTGGATGGCCGCCTGCGGCGAGGACGGCGAGGACGCCCGCCTCTTCGACGCCGTCGAGGCCGTCGGCATGGACCTCTGCCCGCGCCTGGGCATCTGCATCCCCGTCGGCAAGGACTCCCTCTCCATGCGCACCGTGTGGACGGACTCCAAGGGCCAAGAGCACAAGCAGGTGGGCCCGCTCTCGCTCATCGTCTCGGCCTTCGCCACCGTCACCGACGCCCGCAAGGACGTCACCCCCGACCTCAAGCCCGGCGCCTCGCGCCTCCTGCTCGTCGACCTCGGCGGCGGCAAGAACCGCCTCGGCGCCTCCGCCCTCGCCCAGGTCTACAACCAGATCGGCGACACCGTGCCCGACGTCGAGAGCCCCGAGGCCCTCCGCGCCTTCTACGAGGCCATGCAGGAGCTCATCGACAAGGGCCTCGTCCTCGCCTACCACGACCGCTCCGACGGCGGCGTGGCCGTCACCCTCGCCGAGATGGCGATGGCCGGCGGCATCGGCGTGGCCGCCAACCTCCCCGGCCCCGACCCCCTCGCCGCCCTCTTCAGCGAAGAGCTGGGCGCCGTCCTCCAGGTCGCCGAGGACAAGGCCGCCGAGGCCGAGGCCATCCTCGCCAAGCACGGCGTCAAGGCCGACCCCATCGGCCTCACACAGCCCGACCCCGTCCTGCAGATCACCGTCGACGACGAGCCCGCCCTCGACGAGGCCCTCGCCGACGTCCGCACCACCTGGAGCGAGACCACTTACCGCATGCAGGCCCTGCGCGACAACCCCGCCTGCGCCAAGCAGGAGTTCGAGGTGGCCGGCCTGGCCGACGACCCGGGCATGAACTTCCGCGTCACCTACCCCCTCAACGCCCCCGCCCC
>DVOR01000208.1 GCA_018713405.1 Candidatus Spyradenecus faecavium
CGCCCCCACCAGCTCAAGGCGATGGCCGCCGCGCATGCCCACTTCGCCGCGCATGACCGCGGGCTGCTGGTGATGGCCTGCGGCACGGGCAAGACGCTGACGGCCCTGCGCCTGATGGAGCAGGAGCTGCCGCAGGGCGGCCTGGTGCTCTTCCTCGTCCCCTCCATCGCCCTGCTCAACCAGACGTTGGTCTCATGGAGCGAGGAGGCGCGCCTGCCGCTCACGCCCATCTGCGTCTGCTCCGACGCCACGGCCTCCAAGAAGAAGCGGGGCGACACCGACACCGCGCCGGAGAGCCTCGTCGACCTCGCCGCGCCGGCCTGCACCGACCCGCGCGTCGTGGCCGTCCATGTCCAGACGGCCCGCCGGAACAACCCCGCCGCCCTCACCGTCGTCTTCTCCACCTACCAATCCATCGGTGTCGTCGAACAAGTCCAGCGGGAACTGGGGCGCGACGCCTTCCCCTTCGACTTCATCGTCTGCGACGAGGCCCACCGCACCACCGGCGTCACCGGCCTGCGCAACCCCGACGGCACGCCGGCCAAGGACTCCGCCTTCACCCTCGTCCACGCCGACGCCCACGTCCTCGCCCGCAAACGCCTCTACATGACCGCCACCCCGCGCCTCTACGGCGAGGGCGCCAAGCAGAAGGCCCAGGAAAACTCCGTCGAGCTCTGCTCCATGGACGACGAGGCCCTCTACGGCGCGGCGTTCCACCGCCTGGGCTTCGGCGAGGCCGTGGACGAGGGTCTCCTCACGGACTACAAGGTGCTGGTGCTGACCATCCCCGAGGCCTCCTTCGACCCCGCGATGGTGCAGGAGATCCTCGGCGAGGGCACGGCGCTGGAGCCGAAGGACGCCATCAAAATGATCGGCTGCGTCAACGCCCTCTCCAAGCAGCTCACCAATCCCGACCTCATCCCCGCGAACGACCGCGCCCCCGCCCGACGCGCCGTCGCCTTCTGCCAGAAAATCGCCGTCTCCAGGGAGACCGCCGCGACCTTCACCAAGACGGGCGAGGTGCTCCAGCGCGTCCTGCCCGAGGCGCGTCGCGCCGGCCTGGTCGTCCCCAAGGTCCGGCACGTGGACGGCACGATGGGTGCCTCCCTGCGCAACGAACGCCTGGCCTGGCTCAAGGCGCCCACGGAGGGCACGGAGTGCCGCATCCTCTCCAACGTCCGTTGCCTCTCCGAGGGCGTGGACGTGCCCTCGCTCGACGCCGTCCTCTTCCTCTCCGACCGCAACTCCGAGATTGACGTGGTGCAGAGCGTGGGGCGCGTGATGCGCCGCGCGCCCGGCAAGCTCTTCGGCTACATCGTCGTGCCCGTGGTCATCCCCGAGGGCGTCGCCCCCGAGGAGGCCATGCGCGACAACAAGCGCTATGCCGTCGTCTGGTCCGTCCTCAACGCCCTCCGCGCCCACGACGACCGCTTCCAGGCGCGCATCGAGCGCCTGCGCTTCACCAAGGCCCAGCCTAATCCCACCCCCGGCGCCGACACCAACAAACCGTCGGGCCCCGACACGGCGGGCGGCGACGACGGGGGCGACATCGGCGTCGACATCGGCCTAGGCCGAATGGTGACGGAGAACGGGCAGGACGAGATCCCCGGTCTCTTCCCCCTGCCCCCGAACTGGGACGTCGAATCCCTCCAGCAGGTCATCTACGCCCAAATCGTCAAGAAGGTCGGCGAGCGCGACTACTTCGACCAACTCGCCACGCAGGTCGCCCAAATCGTCCGCCGCCACGTGGAGGTCATGCGCGAGCGCATCGCCACGGACCCCGCCGCCAAAGCCCACTTCGAGACCTACTATACGCTCCTCAAAAAGGCCATCTACGCCGCCGTCTCCCTCGACGACGCCCTCATCATGTTGGCCCAGCACGGCGTCTCCACGCGACTCTTCGACACCCTCTTCGGCTCCGACGACTTCTCCCGCCACAACCCCATCTCCAAGGCAATGGAGTCCTCCCGCGTTCTCCTGCAGAACCTGACGACGGAGGAGGAACAGGAGACCCTCGACAAGCTCTACGAGAACATCTCCCGCAAGGTCAAGGCCATTTCCGGGGAACACGACGGCGGCCGCTGCCGCCAGGCCCTCATCAAGTCGCTCTACGACACCTTCTTCGCCGCCGCCTTCCCCGACATGGCCGCCAAGCTCGGCATCGTCTTCACCCCCATCGAGGTGGTCGACTTCATCCTCCGTTCCGCCGATGAGGCCCTGCGCAAACACTTCGGCAAGAAACTCACCGACGAGGGTGTCAATATCCTCGACCCCTTCACCGGCACGGGCACCTTCGTCACGCGACTCCTCCAATCCGGCCTCATCACCCCCAAAGACATTCGTCGCAAGTACCGCGAGGAGATCTTCGCCAACGAAATCGTCCTCCTCTCCTACTACATCGCCGCCCTCAACATCGAGACGGTCTACCACGCTCTCGTCGGCCGTTCCACCTACCAAGCATTTCCCGGCATCGTGTTGTGCGACACCTTCAAGATGCGCGAGGTCACCGAGCGGGACATTTTTGACGATGAGCAGCTCCGCCCAAACTCCGAGCGCCTCCTGCGGGAGAATCGCACCCCCATCTCCGTCATCGTCGGCAACCCGCCCTACTCCGTCGCCAAGGGCGAGAGATACGAAGTGCTGGACAAGGACATCGAGGTCACCTACGCCCGCGCCTCCACCGCCACCAACAAGAACTCCCTCTACGACTCCTACATCAAGGCCTTCCGCTGGGCCTCCAACGTCGTCGAGAACCCGCGTGGCGGCCTCGTCTGCTTCGTCTCCAACGGCGGCTGGCTCGACTCCAACGCCTGTGACGCCTTCCGCAAGTGCATCGTCCGCGAGTTCGACGAAGTCTATTGCTACAACCTGCGCGGGAATTGCAACACCTCCGGCGAGGTCCGCAAGCGCGAAGGTGAAGGGATTTTCGGGGAGGGAAGCCGCACCCCCATCACCATCCTCCTCCTGATTCGCCTCCCCACCGGCAAACACACCGGCAACGCCACCATCCGCTACCGCGACATCGGCGACTACAAGAACCGCAAGGAGAAGCTCGCCGACCTCGCCGCCCAGCACTCCTTCTTTTCCGCCGCCTGGCTCGACGGCGCCACCCTCCTCAA
>DVOR01000209.1 GCA_018713405.1 Candidatus Spyradenecus faecavium
TGGCTGGGCCGCTGGCGCGTGCCGGTCATCCTGCTGTCGGCCACGCTTCCCGCCGGCAAACGCGCGGAACTGGTGCGCGCCTATCTGGGCGATGCCGCGCCGGCGGGCGACTGGCAGACCTGCCGCGCCTATCCCCTGATCACTTGGGCCTCGCAGGGAGAGGTCCGCCAGACGGTCGTTTCGGAGACCGCCGACCCACGCGTTGTGCGGGTTGAGCGCGGCGTGGCGGCCGACCTCCCTGCGCGTCTCCGGGCGGCCCTGCGCGAGGGCGGGTGCGCCGGCGTCATCGTCAACACCGTCCGCCATGCCCAAGACTTGGCCGAGGTCCTGACCGCCGCCCTGCCGGAGTGCACGGTTCGCCTCTTCCATTCGCAGTTCGTCCAGGCCGACCGCGCGGTGTTGGAGCGCGGGCTCCTGACGCACTTGGGCAAGGCCTCCACGCCCGAGGACCGTGACCGCCTCATCGTCGTCGGCACCCAGGTGATGGAGCAGTCGCTGGACATCGACTTCGACTTCCTGGCCACGGAACTCTGCCCGATGGACCTCCTCCTGCAACGCGTCGGGCGTCTGCACCGCCACCCCCGCCCGCGCCCCGAGCCGTTGTGCGAGGCCGTGTGCCTGGTGCTCGACACCGACGATGAGTCCTTCGACCCCGGCTCCGTCGCCGTCTATGGCGAGTGGCTCCTCTGGCGCACCCGTCGCCTCCTGCCCGATGCCCTCACCCTCCCCGAAGACCTCCCCCGCCTCGTCCACGCCGCCTACGGCTGGGAGCGGGACGACCCCCTGGCCGCGGAGCGGAATGAATCCGCTTACGAAGTCTACCGCAAGATGCGATACAGACAGGAGGACGGGGCCGACAATTACGTCATCCAAGGCCCTGACGATTCGCTCGACGACACGCTCGACGGCTTCCTGGCGAATGCGGCGGTGCGCACGGACGCCGCTGCCCGGGCCGCCGTGCGAGACGGCGATCCCTCCATCGACGTATTGGTGATGGTGCGCCACGCCGATGGCACCCTCCGCTTCCTGCCGTGGCAGGAGGACGGTCGCGCCGTGCCCACGGACGTGCCCCCCTCCCACGAGGAGTGTCGCGCCATCCTGCGCCAGTCCATGCGCCTCCCCGCCTCCTTCTCCAAATCTTGGGCGATCGACGCCGTGATCAGGGAGTTGGAGGACCGGAATAAAGCCTTGAAGGCGTGGCAGGAAGCCCCCCTTCTGAAAGGCGAGCTCGTTTTGGAGCTCGATGAGCGCTTGACAACCACCCTGCAGCGATCTATACTCCATTACAGTCAAGCAACCGGAGCTCGGTATGACAAGGGTGAAGCGTCTGCGGAAGGTCAGGGATGAGGGGGCGTGCCTAAGCCTCCGAACTCCCCGGTTCCCAAACTTTCGGAATGGGTCGCCTTGGCCCCTCATTCGAAATAAGTGCAGATGATTTTCCGAAACCCTTAAGGGTTTGACCCAAAACCCTTAGGGTTTCGCCCCGAACCCCTTAGGGTTTCGCCTGAGACCCTTTCGGGGAAACCCCGGGCATAAACGACGACGAAGAGGAGTCTGATGAAGGAACGTGAATTCAATTTGCTGGACGAGCCGTGGGTGCGCGTGATGCGCCCCGATTGCACCGTGGAGGAGGTCTCGCTCCCTGAGGCCCTGCTGAACGCGCACGGCTACGTCGACCTCGCCGGTGAGATGCCCACGCAGGATGCCGCCGTGCTTCGTGTCCTCCTGGCCCTCCTCTTCGCCGTCTTCACGCGTGTGGACGCCGAGGGGTGCGAGGCCCCCCTCGTCCGGCCCAAGGACGCCATCGTCCGTTGGCGCACGCTCTGGGAGTCGGGCTGTCTCCCCGAAAAACCCCTTCGCGACTACTTCGCCCGCTGGCACGACCGCTTTTGGCTCTTCGACCCCGACCACCCCTTCTTCCAAGTCCCCGACAAGGCCTGGAAGCGCATCGTGAAGAAGGATGGCAAGGCCGAGGAGGTCGGCACAGCCGGTGATGTCGCAAAGCTGAACGGCGAGCTCTTGGAGAGCAACAACAAGTTGCGCCTCTTCAAGACGGTCGCCGGCGCGGAGGGGCTGACCTACGCCCAGGCGACGCGTTGGCTGATCTCCCTCATCGCTTACGACGACACCTCCGCGAAGGCGACGAAGGACCTGCCCGAGGGCCAGAAGTATCCCTCCCCCGGCGTCGGCTGGTTGGGGCGCCTCGGCTACATCCAGGCGCAGGGGAAGACCCTTTTCGAGACGCTGCTGCTGAACCTGACGTTGCTGAAGGATGGCAAGACGTTGTGGGGCGGCGCGGCGCTGCCTGAGGACGCCTATCTGTCACTCCCCTGTTGGGAGCTCGACCGCCCGCGGGATCGGGAACGGACGGAGGTGCCGTTGCCGAAGACCTTTGCCGCGCTCTACACCGTGCAGTCGCGCCGCATCCGTCTGTCGCGTCAAGGCGACAGGGTGGGGGGCTACCTCTTGTTGGGCGGGGACTTCTTCGCCAAGGAGGACGCGTTCGTGGAGCAGATGACCCTGTGGCGCAACGCGAACGCGGGAAAGAAGAATCTGCCGCCCAGCTTCGTGCCAAGCCAGCACGACACCTCCAAGCAATTCTGGCGGGAGTTCCCGACGGCCTTCGTTCCCGCCGACAAGGAGGGCGAGCACCGGCCCGGCGTGGTGTCGTGGGTCGCGACGTTGCACAATCAGAAATGTCTGGACCAGGAGACCCTGGTACACTTCGCTGTCTGCGCAATGGGCTATGGCGACAAGTATTTCTTCGTGAAGGATACCTTCGAGGACGGCCTGGCCTTCCATGCCGCGCTGCTGGACGCAACCGGGGATGTCCGAGAGCGTATCGTCGCGGAAATCGAACTTTGCGAGCAGGCCGCCAGGGCGGTCGGGAATTTGGCGCGTGACCTCGCCGCGGCCGCCGGCGGCGAGGCGGACGGCGCGTCCGCGCGTGACCAATTCTACTTCCGGGTTGATCGCCCCTTCCGGCAGTGGCTGGAGGCGCTCGACCCTGCCGGCGACGTCGGCAAGGCCATCGACGAGTGGCGAGAGACCGTGCAGGACCTCGCCGTGGCGTTGGGTAACGAGCTCGCGTTGGCGGCCGGTCCCGCGGCCTTCGTCGGGCGCATGGGCAAGAAGGTCCACCTCTCCACGCCCGAGGCGTTGCGCCTGTTCAGGGGCGCGATCCGAAAGATTTACACGAAAGGAGCATGATGTCAAACGAGCATGAGCTGTTGCGCGGCTTCGTCGCCGGGCGCCTGCGGGCGTTGGCGGCCCTGCCCGAGCACCCGAGGAAGGCCGCCTTGGCCAACCTGCGGCGGGGCGTGGACTGTGCGCCGGGGGACCTCCCGGAGCTGTGGGGCGCCTTCTTGGAAACCCTCCCGCCCGAGCTGGAGGGCAAAGGTGGCCGACCTTCCAAGGCCGAGTGGGCCGCCTATCTGGCGATGACCCTCTACGCCCTCCACCAGCAGGGTCACGACCTGCCGCACGAGAACATGAACCGCCCCGGCGAGGGCCTGGGCAAGGCCGTGCGCCGGCTGGCGAACACACAGCTTAGGCCTAAGGAAGGCCCGGAGGACGCGTCCGTCCTGCGCCGTTTCAATGCGCTGGCCACGGCCGAGGCCATGCCCGAGCGCGTCCACTATCTGCGCGGCATCGTCCAGCTCCTGCGGGCCGAGGGCGTGCCGCTCGACTACGTGCGCCTGGCCGAGGACCTCTACTGGCTGCAGGTCCCTGCCGTCGCGCCCCGGATCCGCCTCCAGTGGGGGCAGGATTACTACCGTTTACCGAAAGATGAGAACCCTGAAGAGGAGAACTGACATGAGCCTTTACGTTGACATCCACGTCCTGCAGACCGTTCCGCCGAGCTGCGTCAACCGCGACGACACCGGCAGCCCCAAAACCGCCCGCTACGGCGGCGTCACCCGCGCCCGCGTCTCCTCGCAGGCCTGGAAGCGCGCCGTCCGCCTGATGTTCCTGGAGCTCCTCTCCAAGGAGCAGGTCGGCGTCCGCACCAAGAAGATCGTCGGTATGGTGGCGAAGGAAATCGACCCCGCCATCCTCAAGGGGACGCAGGGGGACCTCTTTGGCGCCGAGCCCGGCGAACCCTCCCCCGAGGCGATGAAGCAGGCCGAGAAGCTCCTGACGGCCGCCGGCCTGAAGATCAAGGATGCCGAGAAGGGCACTGACGCTCTCTTCCTCATGAGCCCCGGCCAAGCCAAGGCGCTGGTGAAGGTCGACCTCGCTCAGAAGGAGAAGGAGCTGAAGAAGGCCTGCCAGGAGGCGCTGATGGAGGCCCCCTCCGTGGACATGGCGCTCTTTGGGCGCATGGTGGCCGACGACCCCTCGCTGAACTTCGACGCCGCCTGCCAGGTGGCCCACGCCATCTCCACCCACGCCGTGCAGAACGAGTTCGATTACTTCACGGCGGTGGACGACTGCGCCCCCGAGGACAACGCCGGCGCCGGCCACTTGGGCACCGTGGAGTTCAACTCCTCCACGCTCTACCGTTATGCCACCGTCAACGCCTGCGCGCTGGAGAAAAACCTCCATGCCGACACGCCCCAGGCCATCCGTGCCTTCGTCGAGGCCTTCGTCCGCTCCATGCCTACCGGCAAGCAGAACACCTTCGCCAACCGCACCCTCCCCGACGCCGTCGTCGTCATGCTCCGCGAGGATCAGCCCGTGAACCTCTGCGGCGCCTTCGAGAAGCCCGTCGCCGCGAAGGAGGACGACGGCTATGGCTACGTCGAGGCCTCGAAGAAGGCGCTCTGCGACTATGCCAAGCAAGTGCAGGACTACGTCCCCGCGCCCGCGAAGACCCTGAAGGTCGGCCCGGACGGCACGCTCCCGCAGGTGCTCGACAAGCTGGAGGCGGAGGTGAAGGAACGGCTGGGGGCGGAGTGATGGCGACGCTCCTCCTGCGTCTGGTCGCGCCCCTCCAATGCTGGGGCGTGGACTCCAAGTTCGAGACGCGCAAGACCAACCGCGAGCCCACCAAGAGCGGTATCCTCGGCCTCGTGGCCGCCGCCTTGGGCCTCCGCCGGGACGACGAGGAGGGCCTTGCCCGCCTCGCCCGTCTCCGCTTCGGCGTGCGCGTCGACCGCGAGGGTGACCTGCTCGTGGACTTCCACACGGCCCATCGCGTGGACGGCAAGAAGGAGACCGCTTGGGTCACCTACCGCCACTACCTCTGCGACGCCGTCTTCCTCGTCGGTCTGGAGAGCGACGACCGCGCCTGGCTGGGTGCGCTCGAGGCGGCCTTGCGCCGCCCCGTCTACCCGCCCTTCCTCGGTCGCCGTTCTTGCCCGCCCACCCAGCCGCTCTGCCTAGGTGTTCGCGAAGCGGAATTGGTGGCCGCGCTCCGTGCCGAGCCGCGTCTGGTCAAGCCCCGCCGCGGGGAGGGCGACACGCTCCGCCTGGTGATCGATGCCGCGCCCGGTGAGGCCGGCGCGCCCGTGCGCGATCTGCCGCTCTCCTTCAGCCC
>DVOR01000210.1 GCA_018713405.1 Candidatus Spyradenecus faecavium
GGGCCACTCCAATACAAGATGGTCGCCATCGGCAAGCCCATCCTCGCCAAGCCCGACCTCCCGCACGACGAAGCCCTCCGCGTCCTCACCGCCGAGCTCATCGCCCGCTTCGAGCAGGTCATCCGCATGGCCCCCGAGCAATATCTCTGGATCCACCGCCGCTTCCGCGGCATCCCCCTCCCCGCCGACGTGGAGCCCTGACGTGTCCTGGTACACTCCCGCTGACGACGCCCACATCCGCCGCGAACGCGAGCGCGCCCGCGCCCTCCGCGCCACCCCCTGGTGGCAGGCCCAGCTCGCCAAAGGCGAATGCCACTACTGCCACAAACACTTCCCCCCCGACAAGCTCACCATGGACCACATCATCCCCGTGGCCCGCGGCGGCACCTCCACCAAAGGCAACGTCGTCCCCGCCTGCTTCGCCTGCAACCAATCCAAAGCCGCCACCACCCCCGCCGAACAGATCCTCGCCCAGCTCTTCCCCGACGAGGAATAAGCGCCTGCCTGGGAAACCGCCGATTCCGCCGATTGGGGCAGATTCGGGGCGTGCTCCCGCACGCAGGACTGCTAGGATAGGAAACCGCAGAAGCGCAAGGGATGGGCACGGTAGTGAGGCCCGCAGGGCCGAACGGTGAAGTGCCCAGCCCCTTGCGCCCCTTCGCGTCTTCGCGGAAAAGGGGGCGCGGCCAAGCCTCCAACTTTCCCCGGACGCCATCGCGTTGCTTGACGGGGCTGCGTGTGGGATGGGCTAAACTAAAGCCATCGATAGGAGAACGAACGCAAATGGCGGTGAACGTGTTTGGCTTGACGCTTGGCGCGGCGGCGATGCCCACGGCGCAGGGCAACGCCGTGCGGACGGCGTTCGTGTGGGATCCTTCGGAGCCCGTCGCCACGCGGCCCCTGGTCCTGCGCGCCAATTGGGCTGAAACGTGTGGGTGTCTCTTTCTGGAGAAATGATGTGCAACGAGTGGTGTTTCTGCTTGGGATTTGTTTTATGATGGCGGGATGCCTTTCCTCTCTTCAGTCAGGGGCAGAGGAGGGGCGTCCACTGGTCGTGAGGGATGGGCTCATCTGTAACCTTGCCAGCGAACACAGTGTGTCGATTGAAGGTGACCCTCGCCCACGGTTGCCATATGAGGTACACAGAGGGCTTTGCCTAAGCCTTCTTTCGTGTTCGATAGGAAATGGGAAACCAGGGGACGAACTGTTTGTCTCCCATGGGGGAGTTTCTGTTGGTATTGCGTCTTTTTCAGATTCACTGGTGGGTGTCAGCGCGGCACTTTTCAATTCTGCTGTCGACGCATATGGTGTGATGGCAGGTCTTTGGGTTGGTGCGCATGAAATGTCAGGAGTGATGATCGGAGGCATAACCGGCTTTCCTCTGACGGGGCGCCCTACCATTACTGGCGTGCATGGCATACAAATCGGGTTACTTAATGCAGCAGTAGCAGCTTGGTTGCAAGGCGGCATTGTCAATACGATGGCGGGTTTTTCATATAGTGTGCAGGTCGGGGTGCTCAATGCTGCGCGTATAGGAGGGTCCGGCACTTCATTTTTAGGGGGCGAAGGCCTTCAGATAGGCTTGCTCAATATTCTTGTAAAAGGCAGTAAAAAATCTCGTCCCTGGGGACAACAATGGCAGTTTGGCCTGTTGAATCGCACCACGTCCGGATGGTGGTTGCCTCTCACCAATTTCGGTTTTTGAGAGATGCGCAAGACTCAGCGTCACGGCGGCTTTTCTGCGTGCGGTGGTTGGATGCCCCGTAGAACGGCTCCGGCGTCGGCTTGAATGTACGCTAAGCCGACCGGAGGGCCTTTTGCGGGGCCCTGAAAATTGTGCTTGCGTTCTGGGTGAAGGTGTGCTATAATTATTGGCATTCTTTGTCGGACTCTCCGACGAACCCGTTGGGTTCCTTTTGCCGTGCGGCCATGCCGGGCGGCGCTTTTCCGCGAAGACGCAAAGGGCCGCAAGGGCTTGGGCGCTTCGCCGTTCGGCCCTTCGGGCCTCTCTGCCGCGCCCATCCCTTGCGGTTTTTCCGTTTTCCCGGGACAGGATTGTCGGGGGAGCGGATTTTGCTTGCGTTGGGGGCGTGCGCTTTGTATAATGCGGCGCGTGTTGGGTGTGGAAAAGGCTTGAGGGTTGGGGGAAAGTGTGGGATACTTGTTTCTGAGCGCCCTGTAGCTCAGTGGATAGAGCAGCGGTTTCCTAAACCGCGTGTCGCAGGTTCGATTCCTGTCTGGGCGACCATCTTTTCGGGAGACACGCATGAAGCAGGCGATTTGGATTGTGGTTGCGTTGGCCGCGTTGGGCGGCGGGGCATGGTGGTGGCTGTCGCGCCCGAAGGGCGAGGCGGCGCCGGTGGCGTACAAGACGGCGGCGCTCTCGCAGGGGCAGGCGACGCAGACGATCCGGGCGACGGGGACGATCGAGCCGGAGGACCTCATCGACATCGGCGCGCAGATCACGGGGCAGATCATGGCCTTCGGGACGGACGTGGATGGGCGCGAGGTGGATTATTGCTCGGTGGTGAAGAAGGGGCAGCTGCTGGCGCGCATCGACGACGTGACGTACAAGGCGGAGGTGACCATCGCGAAGGCGACGTTGGCGAGCGCGGAGGCGCAGTTGGCGAGCGCGAAGGCCGACGTGACGCAGGGGACGGCCAGCCTGCGGCAGGCGGAGCGGGATTGGGCGCGCGCGCAGAAGCTGGGCGTGGGGGCGGCGCTGTCGCAGAAGGATTACGACGCGTATCAGAGCGCGTATGAGGTGGCGGCGGCGAACCTGGACGTCTCCAAGGCGCAGGTGGCGCAGGCGGAGGCGGCCATCGCGCAGGCGCAGGCGCAGCTGGAGAAGGCGGAGCGGAACCTGTCTTACTGCGACATCCTGTCGACGGTGGACGGGGTGGTGATCGACCGGCGCGTGAACATCGGGCAGACGGTGACGGCGTCGATGAGCACGCCGTCGCTCTTCCTGGTGGCGAAGGACCTGCGGAAGATCGAGATCTGGGTGCCGGTGAACGAGGCGGACATCGGCGCGATCAAGGTGGGGCAGGAGGTGCGCTTCACGGTGGACGCCTTCCCGGACAGGAACTTCACGGGCACGGTGGGGCGGATCCGCCTGAACGCCTCGATGACGTCGAACGTGGTGACGTACACGGTGGAGGTGACGACGGACAACCCGGATGGGTTGCTGCTGCCTTATCTGACGGCGAACGTGAGCTTCGTGCTGGCGGAGTCCGCGCCCGACGCGCTGTTGGCGCCGGTGGCGGCGACGCGGTGGCGGCCCGAGGGGTGGGAGGCGCCGCCGGAGCTGGCGGGGAAGGACCTCCTCTTCGTGCAGGACGCGCAGGGGCGGCCGCGGGCCGTGCCGGTGACGCTGGGCGTAAGCGACGACGTGCGCGTGGCCGTGACGGCCGAGGACCTGGCCCCGGGCGACGCGGTCATCACCGGCACGATGACGCCCATCGAGGTGCAGCAGGCCTCGGCCGCGGGCAAGAATCCCTTCCTGCCGCAGCCGCCGCAACGGCGCAGGCCCCGCTGAGGAGGCGTCATGGGCACGCCGTTGATCGAGCTGCGCGGGCTGCAGAAGGCCTACCGTCTGGGCGACGTGGACGTGCCGGTGCTGAAGGGCATCGACATGGAGATCCACGAGGGGACGCTCCTGGCGCTGATGGGGCCGTCGGGCGGGGGCAAGTCCACGCTCATGAACATCCTGGGCTTCCTGGACGTGCCGACGGGCGGGCAGTACCTGCTCGACGGGCGCGACGTGACGACGCTGTCGGCGAACGCGCGGGCGGACCTGCGCAACGAACGCATCGGGTTCGTCTTCCAGAACTTCAACCTGCTGGCGCGCACGTCCGCGCTGAAGAACGTGCTCATGCCGCTGGAGTACGCCAAGCGGCGGCAGAGCGCGCGCGAGGAGCGGGCGTGGGCCGAGAGCCTGCTGCGGCGCGTGGGGCTGGGCGAGCGGATGGATTACCAGCCCTCGCAGATGTCCGGCGGGCAGCAGCAGCGCGTGGCCATCGCGCGCGCCTTGGTCAACCGGCCGAAGATCCTCTTCGCCGACGAGCCGACGGGCAACCTGGACTCGAAGACCTCGGAGGAGGTGCTGCGGATGTTCCAGGAGCTGAACGAGCAGGAGGGCATCACCATCGTGCTGGTGACGCACTCGGCCGAGGTGGGGGCCTTCGCGAAGGAGGCCTACCACATCAAGGACGGGCTCATCGTGGGCGGCACGTACACCGAGAAGTGAGGGAGCGGGGATGTTTTTGCTTGCACAGATCGGCTCGGCTTTCGTCTCGCTGCGGCGCAACGTGCTGCGGTCGTTGCTGACGATGCTGGGGATCGTCATCGGCGTGGCGGTGGTGATCACGATGATGGAGATCGGGGCCGGCGCCTCGCAGTCCATCCAATCCTCCATCTCGAACATGGGCACCAACGTGCTGATGATCTGGCCGTGGGCCACGAAGACCGCGGGCATCAGCTCGGGCTCCGGCGGGGCGGTGACGCTGACGGAGGACGACTGCGCGGCCATCCGGGCCGAGTGCCTGGCGGTGGAGGCCGTCACGCCCTCGCTGTCGCGGCGCGGCATCCAGGCCATCGCGGGGAACCGGAACTGGACGCCCTTCTCGGTCTATTCCGGGAACGAGGAGTACTTCACGGTGCAGTCGTGGGGGACGCCCGACAGCGGGCGGTACTTCACGGCGCGCGAGGTGCGCACGGCTGCGTGCGTGGCCGTCATCGGGCAGACGGTGAAGCGCGAGCTCTTCCCGAACGAGGACCCCGTGGGCAAGGACCTGCGGCTGAACAGCGTGCTCTTCCGCGTCATCGGCGTGTTGCCCATCAAGGGCGCGAACATGATGGGCATGGACCAGGACGACACGGTGATCGTGCCGTGGACGACGATGCGCAACCGGCTGTCGCGCTCGGGCAGCTCGGCCACCGGCGCCTCCGGCTCGAGCTCCTCCACCACCACGGAATCCGACACGTCGGACGTCTATCCGGCGGTCTCGGCCACCACGTACCCGGAGAAGGACTCGGTGCAGGCGGAGAACTACCTCCTGCCCGTGCGGTTCAACAACATCAACCAAATCACCGCCTCCGCCAAGACCTCGGAGCAGGTGCCCGACGCCATCGCGCAGATCACCGAGGTGCTCCGCCGGCGCCACGGCATCCAGCCCGGGGAGGAGGACGACTTCGTGATCCGCGACATGTCCGAGATGCTCAAGACGCTCACCTCCACCAGCGGGCTGATGACGAGCCTGCTGTTGATCGTGGCGATGCTCTCGCTGGTCGTGGGCGGGGTGGGCATCATGAACATCATGCTCGTCTCCGTCACCGAGCGCACGCGCGAGATCGGCCTGCGCATGGCGGTGGGGGCGCGCGGCAGCCGCATCCTGACGCAGTTCCTCACGGAGTCGGTGCTGCTCTGCCTGCTGGGCGGGCTGATCGGCATCGGGGTGGGGCGGTTGGCCAGCATCGTCATCGCGAACGTGCTGGGGTGGCCGGTCAGCGTCAGCCTCGGCGCCATCCTCATCTCCGCGGGCGTCTCCGCGGCCATCGGCGTGGTCTTCGGGTTCTACCCCGCGTGGCGGGCCTCGCGCCTCAACCCCATCGACGCCCTGCGCCATGAGTGAGGCGGACGCGAAAAAAAGATTGCGGAAGCCGAAGGGATATGGTATTATCTTCCCACTTTTTCTTTTATGCGGGGTTCAGAAACCCCTGACACAACGTTAAGGAGGTTCGACATGAGCCAGCACAGAAGTCTCAAAGGTTCGGGCAAGATCACGGCCAAGCGCAACGTGCTCAAGCGTTTCGAGCGCATCAACCTGCTCATCAAGCGCGGCCAGTGGAAGGAAGGCGACCGCGGCCAGGGTCTGCGCAAGACCATGCCCGAGGCCTAAGCGCCCCGACCGGGATACTCAGGAGGCGCCGCGCACCCGCGCGACGCCTCTTTGTGCGCAGGGCGAGGTTTTTGCTTGCGCGACGGGGGGATGCGTGGTAAGATTGGCCCCCGTTTTTCTATCAACGACGACACATCACGGAGAGCACGCAGCATGGTGACACGGAACAAGAAGGATTCCCCCGAGACGCGGACCGACAGCCCCCTGACCGAGGAGCGCCTGGCGCGTTACGAGGGAATGGCGCGTGCGTGCGCACAGATCGACCCGCAGCTCTATCGGCGCTACAACGTCAAGCGCGGCCTGCGCAACGAGGACGGCTCGGGCGTGCTGGTGGGCCTGACGCGCGTGGGCTCGATCCACGGCTACGTGATGGACGAGAACGAGCTGGTGCCGGTGCCCGGCAAGCAGTTCTACCGCGGGATGGACGTGCAGGAGCTGGTGCACGGCTTCCAGAGCGAGGGGCGCCCCGGCTTCGAGGAGACGGCTTACCTGCTGCTCTTCGGGAAGCTGCCCAACCAGGCCGAGCTGGAGGAGTGGAACGCGGTGCTGGACGCCAAGCGCGCGTTGCCCTACCTCCTGCTGGAGAAGATCATCCGCGAGCCGAGCCGCGACATCATGAACTCGCTGGCGCGGTCGGTGCTGGCGGCGTACAGCGACGACGAGACGCCCGACGCGGTCAGCATCCCGGCGGTGCTGCGCCAGAGCATCGACCTGGTGGCGCGCTTCTCGGCGATGGCGGCCTACGCCTACCAGGCGAAGATGCACTACTACCACGGGGAGTCGCTCTTCGTGCGCAACCCGGTGCCGGGCCGCTCGACGGCGGAGAACTTCCTGATGATGTTGCGCGAGGACGCGGCCTACACGCCGCTTGAGGCCGAGCTGCTCGACCTCTGCCTGGTGCTCCACGCCGAGCACGGCGGCGGCAACAACTCCGCCTTCACCACGCACGTGGTGACCTCCGCCGCGACGGACACCTACTCGGCCATCGCCGCGGCCACGCTCTCGCTGAAGGGCCCGCGCCATGGCGGCGCGAACCTGCGCGTGATGCACCAGATGGACGAGATCAAGGACGCCCTGCCCGATTGGGCCGACGAGGGCGCCATCGCCGATTACCTGCGCAAAATCCTGCGCAAGGAGGCCGGCGACGGCTCGGGCCTCATCTATGGCCTGGGCCACGCGGTCTACACCCTTTCCGACCCGCGCGCGGAGCTGCTCAAGGAGAAGGCGCGCGAGCTCGCCGAGACCAAGGACCGCATGGAGGAGTTCCGCCTCTACGAGGCCATCGAGCGCCTGGGGCCGGCCATCTTCAACGAGGGCCGCGAGAAGACCAAGGAGCTCTGCGCGAACGTGGACTTCTACTCCGGCTTCGTCTACGACATGCTCAACATCCCGGTGGATCTCTACACGCCGCTCTTCGCCATCTCGCGCGTGGTCGGCTGGTGCGCCCACCGCCTGGAGGAGCTGGTGAACGGCGGCCCGATTGTGCGCCCGGCCTTCAAGGCCGTCGGCAAGGCCCCGCTCCCTTACGTGCCGATGCACGACCGCGCCTGAGCCATGGCGACGCCCGCCCAGGACACCCTGCCCGCGCCCGTGCTCGTCACGGGCGGCAGTGGTTTTCTGGGCATCAACCTCATCCGCTGGCTGCTGGCCCACGGCGCGGGGGAGGTGCGTTCGCTGGACCTGGTGGCCTTTGACTATCCCGAAAAGGACGACCCGCGCGTGCGGACGGTGGTCGGCGACGTGCGCGACCGCGAGGCCGTGCGCGCCTTGATGGCGGGGTGCCGCGCCGTGGTGCACTGCGCCGCCGCGCTCCCGCTCTGCTCGGAGGAAGAAATCCGCTCGACGGACGTGGACGGGGCGCGCATCGTGGCCGAGGAGGCCAAGGCCGCCGGCGTCGCGCGCTTCGTCTACATCTCCTCCACCGCCGTCTACGGCATCCCCGACCACCATCCCGTGCGGGAGGGCGACCGCCTGATCGGCGTGGGGCCCTACGGCGAGAGCAAAATCGTGGCCGAGGGCATCGCGCGCGGGCTGGACGCGCCGGGCTTCGCGGTCTCGATTCTGCGGCCGAAGAGCTTCGTGGGGCCGGAGCGGCTGGGCGTCTTCGCCCTGCTTTACGACTGGGCCTACACGGGCCACGGCTTCCCGATGATCGGCTCCGGGCGCAACCGCTACCAGCTGCTCGACGTGGAGGACCTCTGCGACGCCATCGGCCTCTGCCTGACGCACTCCGACGCGTCCGCCGTGCGCGACACCTACAACGTGGGCGCCGACCGTTTCGCCACCATGCGCGAGGATTGGCAGGCCGTGCTCGACGCCGCCGGCCACGGCAAGTGCGTCCGCGGCACGCCGGCCTGGCTCGTCATCCCCGCCCTGCGCGTGCTCGAGGCGCTCCACCTCTCGCCGCTCTACCGTTGGGTCTACGAGACCGCCCCGTGCGACAGCTTCGTGGACGTCTCCAAGATCCGGGACCGCCTGGGCTGGTCCCCGCGCTTTTCCAACCGCGACGCGCTCCTGCGCAACTACGCGTGGTACGTCGCCAACCTCCCGCGTTTCCAGGGCCAGAGCGGCAAGACGCATCGCGTGCCCTGGAAGCAGGGCATCCTCTCCCTTATCAAGCGGTGCTTCTGATGTCTGCGCTTGTCCTTGACCGCTCCACCGCGCGCACGCTCATCGCCTTCGGCGACGAGACGCTGGAGCTTCCGGGCCGCGACCCCACGTGGTGCGCCCGTCTGCGCGACCTGCTCGCCGGCCGCCGCCCCGACCTCCTGGCCGTGGGGCTGGGGCCGGGTTCCTTCGCGGGCGTGCGCTCGTCCATCGCCTGCCTGCAGGGGATGGGCCTGGCGCTTGGCCTGCGTCCCCTGGGCTTCCCCTCCGCGGCGCTCTGCGCCCTGGCCTCCGGCCTGCCCGAGGTGACGGTGGTGGGCGACGCCCGCCGCGGCACGCTCTGGGCCGTGCGCTTCGCCGTCGGGCCGGACGCCATCGTCCAGCAGGGCGACTTCCACGTCCTGGCGCGCGAGCGCTTCACGCCGGCGGCCGACATGGTCAGCCCCGACGCCGACCGCCTGGCCGAGTTCGGCCTGCGCCCCGTCACCCTGACCGCCGACCTCCTGCCCGAGGCGCTCCGCCGCCTGGCCGGCGCGCTCTCCGAGGACCCCGCGCCCTTCTACCTCCACCCCGCCGTCGGGGCGACGCCTGCCGAGTGACATGACCACCGACATGACCCGCGGCGCGCCCCTCCGGCTGCTGGTGGCCTTCTCTTGGCCCCTGCTGGTGGGGAACGTCATCCAGATGGCCTATGCGCTGGCCGACATGATTATCGTCGGTCGGCTGTTGGGCGAGCGGGCCTTGGCCGCCGTGGGCGGGGTGGGCTCGACCATCTTTGTGGTGCTGGGCTTCGTCTTCGGTATCACGGCAGGCGTGGCCGTGGTGACGGCGCAACGCTTCGGCGCGGGCGACCCGCGCGGCGTGCGCCATTCCGTCGGCACGGGCGTGTGGGTGAGCGCGGCCATCGCGGGCGCCGTGACGCTGGCCTGTTGGCTGTGCGTGGATCTCATCCTGCGCCTGCTCAACACGCCGCCGGACGTCTTCGCGGAGGCGCGGGAATACCTCTCCGTCAGCTTCCTGGGCACGCCCCTGATGGTCTTCTTCAACTTCCAGAGCGCCACCCTGCGGGCCTTGGGCGACAGCCGCACGCCGCTCTTCTTCCTGGCCGGCGCCTCGCTCCTGAACGTGGTGCTCGACATCCTTTTCATCTCGGCCTTCGACATGGGCGTGGGCGGCGCGGCCTGGGCCACCAACACGGCCATCTTCTCGTCGGCCCTGGCCTGCCTGCTGCTGGTGACGCGCCGCCTGCCGGAGCTCCGCCTGAGCCTCTCCGACTGGCGTCCGCGCCCGCGGATGGCCCTGCGCCAGCTCTGGATCGCCCTGCCGATGGGCCTGCAGTTCTCCGTCACGGGCTTGGGCGCGATGGTGCTCCAGGCCGCGATCAACACCTTCGGCGTGGCGCAGATGGCCGGCATGACCGCCGCGCGCAACGTCGAGAACGTGGCCTGTCAGCTCCCCGTGGCGCTCGGCCAGGCGATGGCGACCTACGCCGCGCAGAACTTCGGCGCCGGCCGCCTGGCCCGCATCCGCGCCGGGGTCCGGGCCTCGGTGCTCATCACCGTGGCGTGCGGCGTCGTCATGACGGCCCTGACGTTGCTCTTCGGCGACCTCTTCGTCGCGGCCTTCCTGCGCGAGCGCAGCGCGGAGGTGCTGGCCGTGGGCCGTCGGATGCTCTGGGTGACGGCTCCCTTCTTTGTGCCGCTCGGCCTCATCTTCATCTTCCGCAACACGCTCCAAGGCATCGGTCGCTCGCTCCTGCCCATGCTCGCGGGCTTCGTCGAGATGGCCATGCGCATGGGCGTCGCGCTCGGGCTGCTGCACGTGCTCGGCGTGAACGCCGTCTACTGGGGCGACCCGGCGGCGTGGGTCGGCGCGGCGGTCCTCTTGGTCGTGGCCTACTGGGCCTACTCCTTCCGCTGGCCGCGCGAACGGGAGGCCGAGCCGTGCCCGTGATCGCCGCCGTGCTCCGTTTCCTGCGCGCCAACGCCGTCACCGCCGTCTCGCTCGTGGCCGCGGCGCTCTCCTTCCTCTTTGTCGCCGATCCCGGGGCGTGGTGGCAGGCCATCGACCTGCGCACGCTCAACCTGCTCTTCTGCCTGATGTTCGTCGTCGCGGGCTTCCGCGGGTGCGCCCTCTTCCGCGTCCTGGCGCAATCGCTGCTCGCCGAACGCAAGAGCTTCCGCGCCCTCGCCCACACGCTGGTCCAGCTCACCTTCTTCATTTCGATGGTGGCCACCAATGACGTCGCCCTCATCGCCCTCGTTCCCTTCGCCGTCTACGCCCTCGATCGTCTGGGACTCCGCCGTCGTCTCCCCGGCCTCGTAGCCCTGCAGACAGTCGCGGCCAACCTCGGCTCTATCGCCACCCCCATCGGCAACCCCCAGAACCTCTTCCTCTACACCGCCTATGCCATCCCCGCCGCGGACTTCTTCTCGGCCACCCTCCCCGTCGCTTTCGCCGGCGCGCTCCTTCTCTTTGCCCTCACCCATGCCCTGCGCGACGAGCCCATCGACTTCCGGTTCGAGCACCACCGCACGCTGACCCACCCGCGCAAAGTCTTCCTTTGCGGCGGCCTGCTCGTGCTCTGCCTGCTCACCGTCTTCCGGCTTTTCCCCCACGCGTGGCTCTTCGGCCTGGTCGTGGCCGCCGCGCTTCTCTTCTACCGCGCCGCCCTCCGCGGCGTGGACTACGGCCTCCTTCTGACCTTCGTCGGCTTCTTCGTCTTCTCCAACAACCTGGGCCGCATCCCCGCCGTCAGCGCCCTTCTCGAACGCCTCCTCGAGGACCACACCCAGGCCACCGCCGCCCTCGCCTCGCAACTCCTCTCCAACGTCCCCGCCGCCGTCCTGCTCGCCCCCTTCACCGACGACTGGTGCGGCCTGCTCTGGGGCGCGGACATCGGCGCCTTCGGCACGCCCATCGCCTCCCTCGCCAGCCTCATCTCCCTGGGGCTCTACGTCCGCGAACCCGATGCCCGCCCTTGGCGCTACCTCGCCCTCTTCACCCTCCTCAACCTCGCCTTCCTCTTTTTCCTCTCCGCCCTCACCCTCATCCTGTGATTCGGCGGAGGGTAGGGCGTCAGAGCTGGTGGATGGTGATTTCGGCGCGCTTGCCGCAAGCGGCGAGGTAACGGGCGAAAGAGGCCAAGGTCAGACGCCCCTTGAGCATCCTGGCGACGCTGGATTGGGTGGTGCCCATCCGCTCGGCCACCTGCGCCTGGGTCAGGCCGGCCTCCTTGCGCGCACGCTCCATGGCGAACGCGGCGTCAATGCCGGCGTTGACCTCCGCCGCGATGGCCTCGTAGTCCGGGTTCGCCTTGGCCTTGGCCTCCCATTCTGCCCGAAAGGCATCGCTTTCTCGGCAGAGTGCCTCATAGCTCTTCGCATCCTTTTTCATAGTCCCAACTCCTTTCTGATTCGCAACGCCTTCCGTATCTCGGCGGGCGGGGTTTTCTGCGTCTTCTTGATGAAGCCGGAGAGAAGCCACACGTCGTCGCCTTTCGCGTAAGCGTAAAAGACGCGGATCTGCTCGCCGTCCTTCACGCGGATTTCGAAGAGCCCGTCCTGTCCTTCGACCTTTTCAGCGTATGGCGCGGGGAGTCGCCCTTCGCGTTCAAGTCTCTGAACAGACGCGAGGAGCTTCAGGTTCGCCGACGGGGGAAGCTCGGCGATGAAAGCTCGCGCCTGTGGGCTTTGTCTGACGTGCTTCTTCATGACCAAATTATAGCAAAAATGCGATAATGTGGGCAAGGGTGCAGGTGAGCGGCCTTGCGTTCAGCCCTCGATTTGGCGGAGGCCGAGGGTGGCGAGGTCGGCGTGAAGGGCGTCGAGGGAGTCGGCCTGCGGGGCGACGACGCAGATTTTGTCGGGATAGATTTGGTAGTCCGCGCGGTAGGCCGCGGGCGTGAGGTTGGGCATGAAGACGTTCGCGCCGGAGGAGAGGCCGCGGAGCCGCCCGTGCGCGGGGTCGAGGGTCGAGAGCGCGGTGGTGGAGGGGATGTTGGCGCGCGGCAGGAGCAGGCGCGCCAGGGCGTAGCAACGGCAGGTGAAGTCCACGCTCACGGGCACCTCGCTCGGCGTCGGGTCGCGCCCCAGGGGCGTGTCGGGGTGGGCGAGGTAGGGGCCCAGCCCCACCATGTCCGCGCCGAGGTCGCGGAGCGTGAGCAGGTCGTCCGCCACCGAGCCCAGCGTCTGCCCGGGCAGGCCGAGCATCATCCCGCCGCCGATTTCGTAGCCCTGCGCCTTCATCCGCCGCAACTGCGCCAGGCGCGGGTGCCCGCCGTCGCGCGGGGCGCCGGGATGGATGCGCGCGAAGAGGTCGCGGTCGGTGGTCTCGAAACGGAGCAGGTAACGGTCGGCGCCGGCCTCGCGCCAGGCCGCGGTGTCGGCCTCGGAACGTTCCCCCAGCGAGAGGGTGACGCGCTGGCCCGTCTCGGCCTTGATGCGCCGCACCAGCCCCGCCACACGCTCCCGCGTCCAGAGCGCGGGGCACTCGCCGGCCTGCAGCACCACCGTGCCGAAACCCAACTCCCGCGCCAAGGCCGCGCACGCCACGATCTCGTCGTCGCGCATGGCGTAACGGTGCGCCGACGCGTTGGAATGGCGCATGCCGCAGTAGAGGCAGTCGCGGTCGCACACGCTGGAGAGCTCGATCAGGCCGCGGAAGAAGACGCCGTCGCCCTTCGTCTCCGCGCGGACGGCCCGCGCCCGGGCGAAGAGCGCCTCGCCGTCCGGCGCCGTCAGCGCCTCCAGGATCCCCGCCCGGTCCATGGCCGATTCCCTCACGCCCGCTCCAGGAAGCGTCCGCGGCGCGGCGCGGAGGGGTTCAGCTGGCCGCCCATGAAGACCGGCGAGCCGTTGACCAACACGGTGTCCACGCCCGTCGCGAAGCGGTGCGGCCGGGCGTAGTCCGCCGTGTCGCGCCAGGCCGCGGGGTCGACCAAGGTCAGGTCGGCGAAGCAACCCTCCTTCACCAGCCCGCGCTTGGGGATGCCGAAGGCCTGCGCGGGGAGGCCCGTCATGCGGCGGATGGCCTCCTCCGGCGCCACGCCCAGACGCTCGGTGAGCGTCCTGAAGAACCTCGGGTGCGTGCCGTAGGCCCGGGGGTGCGGCCAATCGCGCCCCAGCGGCCCCCACGGCGCACGCAGCGACGCGTCCGAGCCGGGCATCACCCACGGCCGCGCCAGGATTTTGAGCAGGTTCTCCTCGCACATCCCGAAGAAGAAGGCCCCCGTGCGGCTGCGATCGGCCCGCAGGATGCGCACCACGCACTCGCCGAAGGAGCACCCCCACGCCTCCATCGCCTCGGCCACCGTCTTGCCCGAGAGTGCCCGCGTCTCGGGCGTCCAGGCCCCGCCGACCATCACCGTCGCCGGGTCGCGCCCCGAGGCGTCCAACTCCCGCGCGATGCGCCGCGCGTCGTCCGGGTCGTCCAGGTGCGTGAGGATGGCCGCGTTGCCGCCGGCCGAGGCCCAGTCGGGCAGGATGATGTCCAGGTCGGTCCCGGAGGAGAGATAGGGGTAGCGGTCGGAGTGGAGCCACAGGCCCGCGTCGCGGGCGGCCTCGATCTTGGCGAGCGCGGCCTCGGCCTTGGGCCAGTTGGCCCGGCCGGTGGTCTTCAGGTGGGAGATCTGGGCGCGGATGCCCGTGGCGCGGACAAGCCCCAGCACCTCGTCGATGGCCTCGAGCAGGCGGTCGCTCTCGCTGCGCATGTGCGTGGCGTACATCCCGCCGCGGCGCGCGCACGCCGTGGCCAGGGCCAGCACCTCCTCGGGCGTGCTGTGGACGCCGGGGTGGTAGATCAGCCCCGTGGTCATCCCCCACGCGCCCTCGTCGAGCGCCTGCTCCAGCACCCGCGCCATCCGCGCGATCTCGTCCGCCGTGGCCGCGCGCGGCGCGTCGCCCATCACGCCCTTCCGGATGGTGTTGTGCCCCGCGAAGAGGATGAGGTTCGTGGCCGGGCGCGCCGCCTCCAGACACGCGCGGTAGTCCGCCACCGTGTCCCAGTTCGGCCCCGGCCCCGTGTGGCCCGGGCGCGGCGGATAGGTCTGCGCCTCCCAGTCCGAGGGCAGACGCGCCCCGTTCAGGCGCGGCGCCGCGCTGCCGCCGCATTGGCCGCCGATCTCCGTGGTCACGCCCTGCGCCAGCTTGCTCGGGCACATCGGCTCCAACAACAGGAAGGCGTCCGAATGCGTGTGCGCGTCGATCAGCCCCGGCATCAGCCACAGGCCCCGCGCGTCGCGCGCCTCCCGCGCCTCCGCCTGCGCCAAATCGCCGATGGCCGCGATGGTCTCCCCCCGCACGCCGACGTCCGCCGTGAAAGTCTGGGCGCCCGTCCCGTCGAAGACCGTCGCCCCCCTGAACAGAAAATCGAAATCCATGCCTCTATTGTACCACCTTCCCCGCCCCCGATGGGACCTCTGAAAGGGGGCGGACCGCGGACGCTGTCGGGGGTTTGCGGGAGGGCGCGAGGGTGGGGATGGATTGTGCTAGAATGGGGGCATGGATTTCTACGAGCGTTTGGACGCGGAATTGGGGGCGTTGCGCGAGCGGGGCGCCTATCGGCGCCTGCCGGTGACGCCCGAGGGGCTCTGCAACCTCTCGAGCAACGACTACCTGGGGCTCTCGCGCGACGAGGGCCTCCGCGAGGCCTTCTATGCGCAATTGGCCGGCGAGGAGCGGCAGCTGAGCGCGGCCAGCTCGCGCCTGCTGACGGGCAACACGGCCGCGGCGCGGGCGTTGGAGGCGGACTTGGCGTCGGCCTACGGCGCGGAGGCCGCGCTGGCCTTCGACTCCGGCTACCACGCGAACACGGGCATCCTCCCCGCGCTGGCGGGGCCGCGCTCGCTGGTCTTGGCCGACCGCCTGAGCCACGCGAGCATGATCGACGGCATCCGCGCGGCGGGCTGCAAGTTCTTCCGCTACCGCCACAACGACCTGGGGCACGTGCGCCAGCTGCTGGAGCGGCACGCGGGCGACTTCGACGAGGTCTTCGTGATGACGGAGAGCGTCTTCTCGATGGACGGCGACCGGACCGACCTGCGGGCCCTGGCGGCGCTGAAGCGCGACTTCCCGAACGTGGTGCTCTACGTGGACGAGGCCCACGGCGTGGGCTGCTTCGGCGAGACGGGCCTGGGCTGCGCGCAGGAGGAAGGCGTCCTGCGCGACGTCGACCTACTGGTGGGCACGTGCGGCAAGGCTCTCTGCTCGGTGGGCGCCTACGTCATCTGCCGGGGCGTGGTGCGCGAGGCGCTGGTGAACCGGATGCGCCCCTTCATCTTCACGACGGCCCTGCCGCCGATCAATCTGGCGTGGACGCGCTTCGTGCTGCGCGCGCTGCCGGGGATGGCGGCGCGGCGGGCGCGCCTGCGCGACCTGGGCCGCCGACTGGCCGCGGCCATCCGCGAGACGGGCCGCGCGTGCGTGAGCGAATCCCAGATCGTCCCCTTCCTGATCGGCTCCAACGAGGCCGCGGCCCAGACGGCGGAGCGCTTCCGCGCGGCGGGCTTCCACGTCCTGCCCATCCGCCCGCCGACGGTGCCCGAGGGCACGGCGCGCCTGCGCTTCTCCCTCACCGCCGACCTGCCCGACGCCGACTTCGACCGACTGCTTGACCTGGTGCGCCATGGCTGAGGACGCCCTGACGGTGACGGGGACGGTGGAGAGCGTGGTCTTCCGAAACGAGGAGACCGGCTACACCGTCCTCTCCGTCCGCCCGGTGGCGGAGCAGGTGGGCGACGCCCGCCGCCTGACGGTGGTGGGCAAGTGCGCCACCGTCTGGCCGGGCGAGGAGATCACCGCCCAGGGCCGCTGGACCGACGACGCCCGCTTCGGCCGGCAGTTCCGCGCCGAGACGCTGACGTGCGTGGCGCCGACCTCCACCGAGGGCATCAAGCGCTTCCTGGCCAGCGGAATGATCCGCGGCATCGGCCCCAAGCTGGCCGAGGCCATCGTCAACCGCTTCGGCAGCGACACGGTGCGCATCCTGGACACGCGCCCCGACCGCCTGCGCGAGGTCCCCAAGCTGGGCGCCAAGAAGTGCGCCCAGATCCGAAAGTCCTGGAGCGAGCAGCGGCAGAGCCACGACACGATGATTTACCTGCAGTCGCAGGGCATCGGCACGGGCCAGGCCGCCCGCATCTGGCGCCGCTACGGCCCCGACGCCATCGCCATCGTCAAGCGCAACCCCTACCGCCTGGCGGAGGACGTGCGTGGCATCGGCTTTCTCACCGCCGACCGCATCGCCTTGAGCATGGGCATCGCGCCCGACGCCGAGCTGCGCGCGGAGGCCGGCCTGCTCCATTGCCTGCGGACCGCGGCGGACGACGGCGGCCACGTCTACCTGCGCGAGTCGGAGCTGCTGCTGACGGCGAACGACGTCCTGGGCATCCCCGTGGAGCGCCTCTCCCAGGCCCTCCTGGCCGACGCCGAGCGGCAGGTGGTGGTGATCGAGGAGGACCGTGTCTACCTCTCGAACAATTTCGCCGACGAGGTCTCCATCGCCGTGCGCCTGGCGGCCCTGATGCGCACGCGGGTGGCCTTCCGCCCCATCCTGGCGGCCAACGCGGTGGAGTGGGCCGAGAAGAAGATGGGCCTGACCCTCGCCTCGGCCCAGTGGCAGGCCCTCCACATGGCCGTGAGCGAAAAGGTCTGCGTCGTCACGGGCGGACCGGGCGTGGGCAAGACCACCATCATCCGCGCCCTCTGCGAGATCTTCTCGGCGCGGCGGCTGCGCCTCTTCCTCGCCGCCCCGACGGGCCGCGCGGCCAAGCGCATGAACGAGTCGACCGGCTTCAAGGCCACCACCCTCCACCGCCTGCTGAAGTACCAGCCCCAGACCGGCGGCTTCTTCTACGGCCTGGAGAACCGCATCCCCGGCGACGTCTTCATCCTGGACGAGTGCTCCATGCTCGACGCCTCCCTCACGCGGAAGTTCCTCGAGGCCTTGCCCGACGCCGCCGTCCTCATCTTGGTGGGCGACGCCGACCAGCTGCCGAGCGTCGGCGCGGGCAACGTCCTGGGCGACTTGATCGCCTCGGGTGTCATCCCGTGCGCGCGGCTGACGACCATCTTCCGCCAGGATGCCACGGGCTACATCGTGCGCAACGCCCACCGCGTCAACCAGGGCGAAACCTTTGAGTTGCCGCCCCCCGGCGGCGACAGCGACTTCTATTTCATGGAGGCGATGGACCCCGCCAAGGTGCAGGACATCCTCCTGCGCATGGTCACGCGGCGCATCCCCGCCCGCTTCGGCCTGGACCCGACGCACGACGTGCAGGTCCTCACCCCCATGCGCCGCGGCGACCTGGGCACGGACCGCCTGAACGAGCTGCTGCAGGAGCGCCTCAACCCCGCCGGCGCCGCCCTGGTGCGCGGGTCGACCCGCTTCCGCGAGCGCGACCGCGTCATGCAGATCGCCAACGACTACGACAAGGACGTCTACAACGGCGACATCGGCTTCGTCGTCTCGGTCGACGCCGCCGGCGCCACGCTGCTGGTGGACTTCGACGGCCGCCACGTGGAGTACAAGCAGGACGAGCTGGACGAGCTGACCCTCGCCTACGCCTGCAGCATCCACAAATCCCAGGGCAGCGAGTATCCCGCCGTCGTGATCGTCCTCCACACCCAGCACTTCAAGCTGCTCCGCAAGAACCTCCTTTACACCGCCATCACGCGCGGCAAGCGGCTCGTCGCCGTCATCGGCTCCTCCAAGGCCGTCTGGATCGCCCTGCACGCCGAGGCCGACGTCCGCCGCCAGACCACCCTCGCCCAACGCCTCCGCCTCCTCCTTGCCGAGCCGCGCCAACCCGCCCCCTCGAAATAAGTCCACCTCTTTTTCTGAAACCCTTAGGGTTTTGGCCCGAAACCCTTAGGGTTTCGCCCCGGACCCCTTAGGGTTTCGCCCCGGACCCCTTAGGGTTTCGCGGGGTGCCCTTCCGAGGCGCGGGCGGGGTGGGGGAGGGGCGGCGGCGCGCAGGGCAGGGGGGATTTTTGGTATGCTAAGGGAAAAGGAGTGACCATGAAGAGACCTTTGCTGACGCTGTCGCTGACGTTGACGCTGTGCGCCGCCGTGCTCCGTGCCGAGCCCTCCTTCTATGACGGGGTGGCGGCTTATGTGAACGACAAGGTCGTCACGGTGGACGCCGTGATGCAGGAGCTGCACAACAGCTTCGACCTGCGGCAGGTGCCGCCGGCGGAGCAGGCCGGGCGCATCCGCGCGCTCTTCCCCGTGGTGCGCGACATGCTGGTCAACCGGACGCTGATCCTGGAGGCCTACGAGGCCTCGGGCGCGGAGTTGCCCAACGAGGCGGTGAACGCGCGCGTCCAGGAGATCATCGCCGACCAGTTCGGCGGCGACGAGGCCAAGCTGAAGGAGACGCTCCGCGAGAGCCGCCTGACCCGCGACGAGTGGGTGAAGAAGGTGCGCGAGAACATGATCGTCATGGCCATGCAGCAGCTGCAGGTGGACCGCAAGATCGTCGTCTCCCCGAAGAAGATCCGGGAGTACTACGCCGCCCACGCGGCGGACTTCGCCGAGGGCGCGGGCACGCACGTGCGCTCCATCACCATCAATCCCGAGGGCGGCGCGAAGGCCGCCGAGGCCGCGCTCGCGGAGCTCAAGGCCGGCAAGCCCTTCGCCGAGGTGGCCAAGGCCCATTCCGCCGACCCGCAGGCCGCGCAGGGCGGCGATTGGGGCTTCGTCGACCCGGCGGCGAACTTCGCCGCGCCCATCGTGGAGGCGCTCGCCAAGCTGAAGCCGGGCGAGACCTCGGGCGTCGTCGAGATGGGCGACTGGCGCGCCATCGTGCAGAAGGTGGACGAGCGCGCGGGCGAGCCGCCGAGCCTGGCCGAGGCCTGGCCGAGGGTCGAGGCCGCGGTGCGCGCCGAGCTCGGACAGGTCCGCTACAACGAGTGGGTCGAGGGCCTGCGCAAGAACGCCTACATCAAGAACGTGGACGTGAAGCTGCAATGAACCGGACCTCGCCCAGCGACGTGCGGGCGTGGTGCCAGGCCCGCGGGTTCCACCCCAACAAGACGCTGGGGCAGAACTTCCTCATCGACCGCAACATCCTCGAGGCCATCGTGGCCGAGACGGGCGCGGGCGAGGGAAGCCGCGTGCTGGAGGTGGGGCCCGGCCTGGGCGTGCTGACCGAGGGCCTGCTCCGGCGCGGCGCGCGCGTGACGGCCCTCGAGAAGGACCCCGCCCTCGCCGCCTGGCTCCGCGAAAGCCTCTGCCGGGAGTTCCCCGACGCGCTGGAGTTGCGCGAGGGCGACGCGTTGGAGGCCGACTGGGGGGCGCTGCTGGCGCAGGGCTTCGACGCCTTCGCCTCGAACCTGCCCTATTCCGTGGGCACGCGCATCCTGATGGAGCTGCTGGGGCATGCCGCCGCGCCCGCGCGCCTGGTGATGCTGGTGCAGCGCGAGGTGGCCGACCGCCTGGCCGCGCCGCCCGGCTCGCCGGACCGCGGGACGGCCTCGGTGTGGGCGCAGCTGGACTACGACGTGCGCGTGGCGCGCCTGGTGAAGCCGGCGTGCTTCTGGCCGCCGCCCGAGGTCACGAGCGCGGTGGTGACGATGACGCGCCACGGCCGCTCGGGGCTGGACGCGACGGGGCGCGCCTTCCTGCGGGCGCTCGTCAAGCAGGTCTTCACGCAGCGCCGCAAGCAGCTGGGCACCGTGCTCCGCAAGGCGCCCGCGCCCTTCCGCGACCTTGACCCCGCGGCCGCCGGCATCGACCCCACGCGCCGCGCCGAAACGCTTTCCTTGACCGAATGGGAGGCCCTCGCCGCCCAACGAAAGGAGCCCCTGCCATGATCCAGGACGTCCCCGATCCCGTCACCCTCTTCCCCGAGGCCTCGCCCGGCCCCGGCGACCACGTGCTCTCGCTGAACCGCGCGGGCGAGGTGGCCTTCGCCCCCTGGACGCCGGTCTCCACCGCCACGGTGCCGCTGGTGCGCGTGGGGGAGCGGACCTTCTTCCTCGGCGCGACGCCGGGGGTCGGCCCCGGGCCGGCACAACGGTTGCGGGCCTTGCCCGAGGCTGGCCTCCGCTTCGGCGCGTTCTGCGCGCTGCACCTGGCCAAATGGCTCCTCACGCACCGCCACTGCGGGCGTTGCGCGGCGCCGCTGGCGCGGGCGAAGGGGTGCCTGCGCTGCCCCGAGTGCGGGCTGGAGGCCTATCCCGACATCGCCCCCGCCGTCATCCTCGGCCTGACCCACCGCGGGCGCCTCCTCGTGACGCGCTACGCCGACCGTCCCTACAAGGGCCCCGCCCTCGTCGCCGGCTACTGCGAGGTGGGCGAGACGGCGGAGGAGACCTGCCGCCGCGAGGCCTTGGAGGAGACCAACCTGAAGGTGACCGACGTGCGCTACTTCGCCTCGCAGCCGTGGGGCCTCAGCGGCACCCTGCTGCTGGGCTTCTTCGGCGAGGTGGAGGACCCCGCGGCGTTGCGCCTGGCCGACGGCGAGCTCTCCGTGGCCGAGTGGCTCGCGCCCGACGAGCTGCCGCCCCCGCCCGACGCCGCCGGCGCGCTCTCGCTCACCGCGGCGATGATCGAGGCCTTCGCGAAAGGAGCCGTGCGATGAAGACCGAATCCCTGGCCCGGTGGTGCGGCGGCGTCTGGTCCGTCCTCCCCACCTTCCCCCTCACCCGCGTGACGCAGGACAGTCGCGCCGCCTGCCTGGGCGCGCTCTACGTGGCCCTCAAGGGGCCCAACCACGACGGCCACGACTTCGTCCCGGCGGCCTTCCGCGCCGGCGCCACCGCCGCCCTGGTGCGGGCCGACTGGACGCCCCCGCCGGAAGTCGCCCATCTGCCCCTCTTGCGCGTGGACGACCCCGCGGCCGCGCTCCTGGCCATCGCGAAGGGCTACCGCGCCGACCTCAGGCCCTTCGTCTGCGGCATCACCGGCAGCGCCGGCAAGACCACCCTGAAGGAGCTCGCCGCGGCCATGCTCTCCGGCGCCGGCCCCACCGCCGCCACCCCCGGCAACTACAACAACGAGGTCGGCCTGCCGCTCTCCGTCCTCGCCGTGCCGGAGGACGCGCGCTTCGCCGTCATCGAGGCCGGCATCAGCCACCCCGGCGACATGGACCCGCTGGCCGACATCCTGCGCCCCAACGCCGCGGCCATCGCCTCCATCGGCCCGGCGCACATCGAGTTCTTCGGCTCGGTCGAGGCCATCGCCGCCGAGAAGGCCAAGCTCCTGGCCGCCGTGCGCCCCAAGGGCTTCGCCGTGCTGCCGCTGGGCGTGCCCGGGGAGGTCATCCTGCGCGCGGCCTGCCGTTGCCGCGTGGTGACGGCGGCCCTCGGAAACCCCGCCGCGGACTACGTGGGCGAGCCCCTCGCCAAGGGCGTCGTGCGCGTCCACCGCGGCGATGAGCCGGCCGTCCTCCTGGAGACCGGCCTCTGCGGCGAGCACAATGCCTCGAACGCGCTCATCGCCTATGCCCTCGCGCGGGAGGCCGGCGCCACCGCCGGGCAGGCGCTGGCCGGCCTGGCCGCCTTCAAGGCCCCGCCCATGCGCTGGGAGGCCGTCCAGGCCGGGCCCGTCCACGCGATCAACGACGCCTACAACGCGAACCCCCTCTCCATGCGCGCCGCGCTGGAGACCTTCGCCGGCATGGACGCCCCCGCGGGCAAGGTCGTCTGCGTGGGCGACATGCTCGAGCTGGGCGACGCCTCGGACGCGCAGCACCGCGCCGTGGGCGAGGCCTCCGGCAACGGCCCGTGGCGCCTGCTCGCGGGCGTCGGCCCCGCCTCGCGCGCCCTCCTCGAGGGAGCCGTCAAGGCCGGCTACCCCGCCACGCAGACCGTGTGGTTCGCCTCGACCGCCGAGGCCGCGGAGGCCCTGCCGCTGCTCCTGCGCCCCGACGAGACGCTCCTGATCAAGGGCTCGCGCGGCATGCGCCTGGAGACCCTGCTCGACGCCCTGCGCCGCTGACCGCCGTGTCCCAGGCCAAACGCTTCTGGCTCAGCCTTGTCCTCGTCTTTGGCGCCCTGCGCCTGGCGGACGTGGCCAACGCCGTCTCGGGCCTCTGGGTCGTGCCGGCGCACCTCTCGCCCGAGGCCTTGGGCGCCGTGCCGCCGCTCTCGGCCTTCGGCGCCTTCCTGGCCCTGCCGATGGGGGCGGTCGCCGTGGTCTTCTCCCGACAGCTCTGCGCCTACGCCACCGCCGGCGACGGGCTCCGCGCCCGCGGCCTCCTGCGCGACGCTCTCGCGGCGGCGACGCTCCTCTTCCTGGCGGCGCTGGGGGCGGCGGCGCTCGCCCTGCCGTGGCTGCGCGACACCCTCCGCGTGGAACGGTCGTGGGACGTCTTCCTCGCCGTGGCCTACGGGCTGCTTTCGGCCCTGGTGCCGCTCTTCACCGCCGCGCTTCAGGCGCTCCGCCGCTTCGGTGCCATCGCGGCCTCGAACCTTCTCTCCGCGCCGTCGCGCCTCGTCTTCCTGCTGTTCTGCCTGCCGGCCTTGGGCCTTTCGGGCTACTTCCTGGGCCAGATCGTGGCCTTCCTCGTGCTGATCGCCGTGGCCTGCTGGGCGATGCGGTCGCTGCTCTTCGGCCCCGGCCGTTGCCCCGTGCTGGCCTGGCGCGACGACGCCCGCCCCATCGCCCGCTACGCCGGCAAGGTCGCCCTCAGCACCTTGGTCGGCTTCATCCCGGTCCTGGCCGTCTCCTTCGTCATCCGCGCCCGCCTGCCGGGGACGGAGTCCGGCGCCTTCTACCTGGTCTCGCGCTTCTCCGAGATCGCGGCCTACTGCGGCAACACCGTGGCCTTGGTCCTCTTCCCCTTCGCCGTGGCGGCGCGCACGCGCGGCGAGTCCTCCGCCCGCCTGCACGACGGCGCCTTCCTCGCGACGCTCCTCGGCGGCGCGGCGCTGGCCGCCCTCTTCTGGTTCCTCCTCCCCTTGCTCTTCCCCCTCATCCCCGGCTACGCCGCCTACGTCCCCCACGCCCGGCTCGCGGCCTACCTCACCCTCGTCACGGCCTGCAACGTCGCCGTCGCCACCCACTTCTCCCATGCCCAGGCGCGCGACGACTTCCGCTACCTGGCCTACTTCATCCCCCTCTCGCTGCTCTCCGCCGCCGCGCTCTGGCTCTTCGCCTCCGGCTCGCTCCTGCGCGTGCTGCACATCCTCTTTGCCTGCGCCCTCGCCCAACTCCTCTGCGTCGGCGCCGAACGCCTCCTCACCCACGAAAGGATCGCCCCATGACCAAGTCCGCCCTCGACGCCTGGTTCGCGGCCAACCGCGTCGCCATCCTCGCCGACTACTACTCCCTCCTGCGTTTCCCCTCCATCGGCGGTGACCCCGCCCACCTGCCCGACTGCGTCGCCTGCGCCGAGTGGGTGTGCGCCTTCCTCCGCCCCCTGGGCTTCACCGCCGAGCTCGTCCGCGGCGACGGCTCCAAGCCCCCGCTGGTCCTCGCCGAACGTCCCGCCGACGCCTCCGGCCGCACCGTCCTCCTCTACGGCCACTACGACGTCCAGCCTGTCGACCCCGTCGACCTCTGGGAGACCCCGCCCTTCGAGCCCGCCGAGCGCGACGGCCGCGTCCACGCCCGCGGCGCGCAGGACGACAAGGGCCAGTGGTTCGCCCTCCTCCAGGGCCTCCGCGCCGCCATCGAGAACGGCGAGCGTCTCCCCGCCATCCGCATCGTCCTCGAGGGCCAGGAGGAGAGCGGCAGCGGCTTCCTCGCCGAGCAGGCCCTCGACCTCCGCCGCCGCCTCGCCGCCGACGTCCTCCTCGTCGCCGACACCGGCAAGGACGCCTCCGGCCGCCCGGCCATCGTCGCCGGCCTGCGCGGCGTCATCCACTTCACCGTCACCCTCCGGGGCCCGAAGTACGACCTCCACTCCGGCCAGCACGGCGGCCTGGCCCCCAACCCCGCCCAAGGCATCGCCGAGCTCGTCGCCTCCCTGCACAACCCCGACGGCTCCATCGCCGTCAAGGGCTTCTGCGACAACATCGTCGACCCCACCGAGGCCGAGTTCGCCCTCGCCACCGAGCGCGGCTTCGACGAGAACGCCTACCGCGACGAGGTCGGCGTCTTCCCCGTCGGCGGCGAGCGCGGCGTCCCCGCCATCGTCCGCAACTCCTTCCGCCCCACCGTCGAGGTGAACGGCATCCACGGCGGCTACGGCGGCCCCGGCTCCAAGACCGTCATCCCCACCCACGCCTTCGCCAAGCTCTCCTGCCGCCTTGTGCCCGACCAGTCCCCCGCCCACGTCTGGCAGTGCCTCAAGGCCCACTTCGAGGAGCACTGCCCCCGCGGCCTCACCGTCGAGCTCACCGAGGTCACCGGCAACGAGCCCGGCTTCCGCCTCCCCATCGACTCCCCCGTCACCCGCATCGCCCAGGACGTCCTCCGCGAGGTCGACCCCCGCGGCGCGGTCTTCACCTGGGAAGGCGCCTCCATCCCCATCGTCGCCCGCCTGCGCGACGTCACCGGCGCCGCCCCCCTCCTCGTCGGCTTCGGCATGCAGGAGGACCGCATCCACTGCCCCAACGAGTCCTTCTCCCTCGACCAATTCCAGGACGCCTTCCGCTGGGGCGGCCTCATCTTCCCCGCCCTCGCCTGAGACCGAAACGGGAAGCTTGGAAGTTTGGAGGCTTGGCGGCTTGGCGCGCCCTGACGGGCGTCTGACCGGCCTCCGTGCGCGCCCCGAAGGGGCGAAACCAAACTTCCAAGCCTCCAAGCTTCCAAACTTCCCTATGCAACTGCACATCACGGACGTCGGCTACGGCGGCGCGGGCGTGGCCCGCGGCGAGGACGGCGTCGTCTTCGTCCCCGGCGCCTTCGTCGGCGAGACCGTCCAGGCCGAGCTCGTCTCCAAACGCAAACGCTTCGCCCAGGCGCGCCTCCTCCGCGTCCTCGAGCCCTCGCCCGACCGCATCGAGCCCGAGACCGCCGTCGTCCCCGGCATGGCCTACGCCGCCCTCCGCTACCCCGCCGAGGTCGACCTCAAGCACCGCCAGCTCCACGCCCTCCTCACCCGCATCGGCCGCCTGCCCGACCCGCCCCTCCTCCCGCCCGTCCCCTCCCCCCTGCGCGACCACTACCGCAACAAGCTCACCCTCCACTGGGACGGCCGCGCCCTCGGCTACGTCGGCGACGACAACCGCTCCGTCGTCGACACCCCGCACTGCCCCCTCTCCCAGCCCGAGATCAACCTCGCCCTCGCCGACCTCCGCCGAGACCCGGCCCTCCGCCGCCTCCGCCCCGGCGCCCGCGTCGTCTTCCGCCACACCGCGCGCGACGGCGTCCGCCTCGGCCTCGGCAAGCCCCCCGCCGGCACCCTCACCGAGCGCCTCGCCGGGCTCGACCTCTCCGTCGCCGCCGACGCCTTCTTCCAGGTCAACCTCCCCTGCGCCGACCTCCTCCTCGACGCCTTCCGCGAGGCCGCCCGCGGCGCCCGCGCCGTCCTCGACCTCTACTGCGGCTGTGGCCTCTTCGGCCTCGTCGCCGCCCAGGCCGGCGCCACGCGCCTCTTCGGCGTCGAGACCACCCCCTCCGCCGTCCGCTCCGCCGCCCGCAACGCCGCCGCCCTCGGCCTCGACGCCGACTATCGTTGCGTCCCCGCCG
>DVOR01000211.1 GCA_018713405.1 Candidatus Spyradenecus faecavium
CGGCCAGCTTCTCCCGCCGGTCCCACAGCCCCTCAATCAGCCGATAATGCTCCACCACCAGCAGATAGGCATCCCAGATCCGCCGATAGAGCGCGTCCTGCGTGAGCACGTAGTTCGGCTTCGGCACGTCATGGAGCGGCGCGACGCCCTGCAACGCCTCCAGCTCCAGCCCCCTCCGGCACAGGTTTCCCAGCCGCTTGACGGCCCTGACCGTCTCGTGCCCCGGGAACGCCTTCTCGTTCTCCTCCTGCCACCGCTCCGCCAGACGCTCCGTGCGCAGCAGGAGATCCCGCAGGACGCGGTTCTCCAGGATGTCGTAATGCTCCCGCCGCACCACGGCCAAGACCCGTTGCCGCGGCCCGGCCTTCTGCGCCACCGTGTAGCCCGGTTGACGCGTCAGCCAGCGCAGGCACGCCGCGTCCAACTGCTCCACGCGCCCCACCGCCTGCGGCTCGCGTTCCCGCCGCAACACCTTCCGCAACCGGTCAAAGACCTGCGTCAGCACCGCCGGCAGTTCCCGCGCCAACGTCGTCTCCAGCCCCGCCCGCGGCCCCTTGCGTGCGAAGGTTTCCGTCACCTCTTCCCATGTCAGCGGCAACGGCCCTTTCTCCTGCTTGGCCAGCCACCGCGCCTGCCGAAAACGCACCACCGCGGCCTCGCGCAACGCGAAGAGCGGCTCGACCTCCTGCGTCAGAAAGGCCTCAAAGACCTCTCTGTTGGGGTCGACCTGCCGCAGGTTCGCGGTGGAAAGAAGATACCGGCGGAGCGCAGCCTTCATCGCTTATTTTTTGGAGGTTACCTTCCGCATGACGCCACGCCAACGGAAAAAGGTGTTGTCCGTGTTGCTTGCCTGATCGAACTCCTTTTTCAAATCCTCATCCCCAAGCCCGTCGATGATTTTCTGGATTACGCCTGCCGTCTCGGTGAACTTGGGCGAGGAGGCGATTTCCAAGCCGTTCAGCTTCGGCAACACCTTCATCTCGATTTGATCGGCGAAGGCCTTCCGCCAATCGTTCGGATCCGGGTAGGCCGCCATGTAGGCATCCACGGACTGCTGCACGCGATAGGCGAACGGACGACCCACTTTGTCAAGCGCATCGTTCAGGTCCTTCAGCAGCTTCTGGTACTCCTGTTGGGGCACGGCCTTCGGCTGGGACCATGCTTTCCACAGTGGGAGCGTGACTTTGGCGCGGCCGGCGCACGCCTCAAGGAAAGCTCCCTTGTCCGGGCGCGCCTCCTGCATGTCATCCGGCCGCCCGAAACGCAGCAGGTTGCTCCGGTCGATGACCTTGTCCGAAAGCATCTGCGTGGTCTCGTCCTCGTTCATCGTCCCGATGAAGAAGGTGTTGGTGCCCACGCACAGATTCCGCCCGCCGAGCCCGGCCCCGCACTCCAGGAAGAGTTCAACCGCCTTGCGTTGTTCGGGGACGTCCAGGTTCTTCCCGCGCCGTTGCTCCAGCTTGCTCAGGAAATCCGCGAAGTAATATTCCACGCGCGCCAGGTTCATCTCGTCCAACAGCACGATGTTCAGCGCATCCGCCGAGAAGGCGTCCGCCCCGTCCCTGTTGTTCCACGAGTCCGCCTGCCAAAGGAAGCGCGCCAGCTCCGTGGCCTTGTAACGCCCCTCCATGTAGTTGTAGAAGCCCAACACGTCCTGCGGGCCGTCCCAACGCGGCTGCACCGGCACCGAAAGGAAGTTCATCCCCGCCGCCGCCGCGTAGAGCTCCGGCAACAGGCTCTTCCCCGTCCCGGAGATGCCGGCCAACACCACGATCGGCGTCACCTCTCCGCACTTCAGCCCTGTGTGGAACGCCCGCAACGTCCGCTCCGGGAAGTGGAACCCATGCGTCCGCAACAACGCATTAAAGCCCGCGAGCCACTTCAGCTCATCCTCCGTCTTCGCCGCAGCCTTCCGTTTGGATTCCACGACAACGGGCGTGGACAGGTCTTCCCACACGTTCTTGGGTTTAAGGGCCTCAATTTTCGCTTCCAGAGCCCCCACTTTCACAGTCAACGACGCCTTCGTCTCCTCCAACTCTTCGATACGCGCTTTGAGTATGGCGACCTTTGCCTCCAAATCAAGCACTTCCTGGCGCAGTTCCTTCACGCGCTCAGCTTTCACCTCCAGGTCTGCGATTTCCTCAAGAAGCGTCTTCCGCTTGGCCTCCAGTTCTGAGATTTCACGGCGCACCCGATCAACCTCCCCGCTTAGACGTTGCTTGTCCGTGTCCAACACCGAACAATCCTTCTGCAGGGCGATGCGTTGCGCCTCCAATTTGCCGACCTCGTCGTGCAGTTCGTTGAGCCGGTTTTCAAGCTCACCGCACCGCACGGAAGCATCCTGGAAACGCGACTCCGCCGCCTTGAGATTCGCCTCAAGAGCCGCTAATTGGGCCTGCTTCGAGGCATACTCCGCGGCATGCTTCTCCAGAAACGCCCTAGCCTCCTCAGCCTGCGCAATAGTCTTGTCCGCGTTGGTCAATTCGCTGATGCGTGCGGACAGCTCCTCTTTCTTGGCCCGGATTTCAGCCTCTAACTGCTCCGCCGTTTTTTCTAGAGGGGAGAGCTGTTTCGCCAAGTGCAGATCCATCAGTCCCCTGATGAAGAAGAAGCACGCCAGCGCGAGGACGATGATGAGGCCAAAGGCGCCGACGAGCGCCCAGCCGGTCAACGGCAACAAAACCGCGGATGTACCCATTGCTCAACCTCCCGTTTTCTTACTGCTGTTGCCCGCTCTGCGCCTCGCCCTGCGGGGTCGCCGGCGTCTGGATTTTGCGAAGCTCCTCTTTGGCCGCTTCGACTTTTCGATTCAGGTCGACCAATTGAGCGCGGGCTTCATCCGCTTGCTTTTCCGCCTCGGTTTTCGATTCTTTCGCCGCGGCGCGCTGGTTTTCCAGTGCATCCCGCTCACCCTTCATCGTTCCGATTTGGGCGTTGAGCGCGTGATAATCCTGCCTCAAACGATCTACCTTCCCCTGCTCCGCGGCCAATTCCGCTTTGAGTTGCTCCACCTGCTTCTTAAGATTCTCCTGTTGGTCGATGTCCCTACGGACAGATTCCAGCTTAGCCTGTTCAGCGGCACGTTGCCCCTCAACAACAGCACGTTGGCCTTTGAGATTGTCAAGCTCTTGGCGAGCCTTGTTCAGTTGCGCCTGATCCTCCATGGCCGCCGCCAATTTTGCGGAAATCGTGTCATATTGCTTTTTCTCCCCCTGCAACTTCGCGATTTCAGCTACCAACTTCTTTATTTCATCGGTCAACGCGTCTCGGCTGGCCAGTTCCGCCTTGAGGGTCGCGGCGTCCTTTTTGAGGTTGGCGATCTCTTCCAACAAACCGTCTCGCTTCTTGAGTAGGTCATCCCACTCCTTGCGCACCGCATTGAGTGAGTCGGAGATCTTTTTCTGCTCCTGCTCCGCCGTGTCGCGGGCCAGGTTCGCCTCTTTTTGCTTGGCAGAGGCTTCGGCCAGTCGAGCGTTCAGTGCCGCGATGGACTGTTCCAAGGACTTCTCCACGTTTTTCGCCGTGGTTATTTTCAGGGAAAGCTCGGACAATTCGCGCTTGGCCGCCTCCGCTTGCTGCAGCGTCGTGTCGAGGTCGTTCTTTCTTTGTTCGAGGGTCGCGACCTGTTCCTTCAACGCTTTGACCTTTCCTGCCAACGGGGGGAGTTCCTGGTTCAGCGCCTCGCGGAGGTGGGTCTGCTCTTGCAGTTGGCTGGTCATGTCGGCCAGGTGTGTTTGGAACCGCTTCTGTTCGTCAAGGTAGCGCTGGGATTGGGCGGCGGTCTGGGTTCGGGTCTGCTCCACGGCTTGGCGGAGATCGTTCAGGCGGCGCTCGTTGTTGCGGATGTCGGCCTCGTAGGCGAAGTTGCGGGAGAGGGCGGTGCCGCAACAGATCAGGCTGATGACGGTCAAAATCGCCATGCCGACGAAGAGGGCGATGGCTGACTTGAAGTGGGACATCCTTTGTTCCTCCATGCTTTCGTTCCGGGAAACCGATGCGGAGCATTGTATCACATGGGGGCGTTTCCGTCATCCCCCGGGGGGTGGCCGGGAGGGGTGGATTTGAAATAAGTGCTGATGAATTTCTGAAACCCTTAAGGGTTTGGGGCGAAACCCTTAGGGTTTGGCCTCGGACCCCTTAGGGTTTCGGGGTGGACCCTTGAGGGTTTGGAGGGGCGCGGTCGGCGGGGCGTGGAAAAAGGGCTTGACGTGGAGCGCGCTCCAGGATGTATGCTAGGGGTGTTTTTCAAGAAAGGAGTGCAGTCATGACACGTAGGCATTTTCTGATGAACACGGTTGCGTTGGCCGCGGGCGCGGCGGTCGCCGGGTGCGCGAAGGCGGAGGATCCCGCAACAGGCGTCGGCGCGGCGAGGCCGGAGGCCAAAGGCTCGGCGGGCGCGGCGGCGAAGGGGCGGGTCGTGGTGGCCTATTATTCCTGGAGCGGCAACACGAAGGCGCTGGCGGGGCTCGTCGCGGCGGCGGTCGGCGGGGAGCTGTTCGAAATCTCTCCGAAGGTGGCTTATCCGGAGGCTTACCGGGCGTGCACGGAGCAGGCGAAGCGGGAAATCGCGGCGGGGGCGCGGCCGGAGTTGGCGGCGTGGCCGGATTTCGCGAAGTATGACGTGGTGTTGGTGGGGTCGCCGAATTGGTGGGGGACGATCGCGCCGCCGGTGTCGACGTTCGTCGAGAACCCGGCGTTGGCGGGGAAGCGGATGGCGCTTTTCCAGACGCATGGGGGCGGCGGCGCGCAGCGGTGCGGGCAGGATTTCAAGAAGCAGGCGAAGGGCAACGTGGTGGCTGAGCCGTTGATCGTCACGGGGTCGCGCGCGGCGCGGGCCCAGGCCGAGGCGGCAAAGTGGGCGCACGCAATCGTCGGCTGAGTGAGACTGGCGGCTGATTGGCTGAATTGGCTGATTGGCTGATTGGAGGGGTGTGGGGCGCTGCCCCACACCCCGCAAGGGGCGCCGCCCCTTGACCCCGGCAGGGGGTGGGCACCCCCTGCACCCACATGGCACGTCCCTTGGACGTGCCTCAACGGAACACAGCAGGCGACACGATAGGACGGATAAGGCCTATTGGATTTGCCACGCCGCCTGGCGCGTCTCGGTCTGGCACGTCCGCAGGACGTGCCGGGGGTGCAGGGCGAACTTCGCCCTGCCGGGGTGTGGGGCGGCGCCCCACACCTTCCAATCTTTCTTTCCCCTGTCCTCTTTTGTGTTCTTGTTTTCGCCGGGCGTGATTGGAGGTGTCTCACTGGGGCACTGCCAGGGGGCGCGGGGGTTTGTTATAATGGGTGCATGGTTACGATTTTGGATTATGGCGCGGGCAACCTGACGAGCGTGCGGTTGGCCTTTGAGCGCTTGGGTGAGACGCCCACGGTCATCTCCCGTGCGGAGGAGTGGCGTGGCGGCCGCATCGTTTTCCCGGGCGTGGGCTCGGCGGCGAGCGGGATGGCGGGGCTTCGGGCGCGCGGGTTCGATGCGCTGTTGCGTCGGGCCGCGGGCGAGGGCGTGCCGATCCTGGGCGTGTGCCTGGGGATGCAGCTGTTGCTGGACGGCTCGGAAGAGGATGGCGGCGTGGAGGGGCTGGGGCTCATCCCGGGGCGGTGCGTGCGGTTTGACCCGACGCGCGACCCTTCCGCCAAGATCCCGCACATGGGCTGGAACACCGTGGCGCAGACGGCGCACCCGCTTTGGGCGGGCATCGCGGACGGGGCGGCCTTTTACTTCGTCCATTCCTTCTTCGCGCGGCCGGCCTCGGAGGCCGACGTGGCGGGGCGCACGGGGCATTGCGGCGAGGTCTTCGCGTCGGCCCTGGTGCGGGGGACGCTCTTCGCGACGCAGTTCCATCCGGAGCGGAGCGGCGAGGCGGGGGCGAGGCTTCTGCGCAATTTCCTTTCGTGGGGAGGTGGCCAATGCTGTTGAAACGCCTGATCGTCTGTCTGGACGTGCGCGATGGGCGCGTCACCAAGGGGGTCCGCTTCCAGGGGAACGTGGATGTGGGCGACCCAGTGGAGATGGCCGCGCGGTATTGCGCCGACGGCGCCGATGAGATCGTCTTCTACGACATCACCGCCTCGGCCGAGCGGCGCGCGTGCGACCTGGACATGGTGGCGCGGGCGGCGCGGGCCCTGAGCGTGCCCTTCACGGTGGGCGGGGGCATCCGCGGGGTGGAGGACATGCGCGCGGCGTTGCTGGCCGGCGCCGACAAGGTGTCGCTCAACTCGCTGGCCGTGCAGCACCCGGAAATCCTGACCGAGGGGGCCAAGGCCTTCGGCAGCCAGTGCGTGGTGCTGGGCATGGACGCCAAGCGCGTGGCGCCCACCGCCGCCATCCCGAGCGGCTACGAGGTGGTCATCCACGGCGGGCGCACGCCCACGGGCCGCGACGCGCTCGCCTGGGCCAAGGAGGCCGTCGACCGCGGCGCGGGGGAGATCTGCCTGAACGCCATCGACACCGACGGCGTGCGCGAGGGTTACGAGCTGGCCATCACGGGCCGCGTGGCGCGGGCCGTCCGCGTGCCGGTCATCGCCAGCGGCGGCGCGGGCGCCGTGCGGCACCTGGTGGACGTCTTCCAGGAGGCCCATGCCGACGCCGCGCTCGTGGCCAGCATGGTGCACACCATGGGCTTCACCTGCCAATCCATCAAAGACGGCCTCCGCCGGGCCGGCATCCCCGTGAGGTGACCATGCGCAACGAACGCTTCGACGACGCCGTGAGCGCCATCCTCTCCACCGACACCCGCTATCCGCGCGAGGCCTACACCCTCATCACCGCCGCGCTGGACTACACCCTCCGCGGCCTCCATGCCGACCGCCGCCCCCGCGACGACGGCCCCGAGGGCCCCCACGTCACCGGCAAGCAGCTGGCCGAGGGCCTGCGCGACTACATGCTCAGCGAGTTCGGCCCCTTCGCCAAAGGCCTCCTCGACGACCTCAACATCCGCTCCACCGACGACATCGGCGAGTTGGTCTACAACCTCATCGACGTCGGCGCCTTCGGCAAGACCGACCGCGACAAAAAGTCCGACTTCCACGCCGTCTACGACTTCGAGGAGGCCTTCGTCCTCCCCTTCCGCTGCGAGCACGACTGAGGAATGTGCTATACTGGACGTCGGAAAGGAGAGAGAGATGGTCACGCGCGCACAGCAACCCATGACGACGGTCCGCCTTGGTGTGGCCGCGCCCGGCGCGTCCGCCGAGCCCATGCGCATCCCGTGGATCCGTGAGCTTGAGCTGGACATCCCGAACGTCGCGTTGGAAGACTGCGGCGAGGGTCGCTACATCCTCCGGCAACTCTCCGGGCAGACCTTGGAGGGGCTCCGGGAAGACCTCGCCGACGAGGGGGATTACTACCAGGACTTCAAGGACTTCCTCGCCAAGGCCGAGCCATGAGCGTCCGCCGGCTCTTCCTCACCAAGCGCTTCCAGAAATCCTTCGAGCGGCTCCGGAAGGCCGGGTTGGACCCGCGTTTGGTGGAGGAGGCCGTCACGTGGATCCAAAACGGGTATCAACCCCCGGACCCGACCTACCGCGACCACGCGCTCCGCGAGAACCTCGCCGGGCTGCGGGACTTGCACATCCGCGGGGATCTGGTGTTGATTTACCGCATCGACGGGGACTGCCTGCGGCTGGAGAACATCGGCTCCCACAACCAGGTTTTCGGCAGGTGACCCGCCGACGCCGCACAGGAAGGAATCGCAGACGACCATGCACACCGATTGGAGGGATGCGCTGCTGCCGGTGCTCCGCACGGCCGAGTTCGCGCGGCTGAGGGAGTTTTGGGAGCGCGCCTACGCCACCGACCCGCAGACCCTGCCGCCGCAGGAGGCGCTCTTCGCCGCGCTCACCCTGTGCCCGCTGGCCAAGACGCGCGTCGTCATCCTGGGGCAGGACCCCTACCCCACGCCGGGGCACGCGCACGGGCTGGCCTTTTCCGTGCGGCCGCCCACCCAGCCGCCGCCCTCCCTGCGCAACATCCTCACCGAGATCCAGGCCGACCTCGGCCGGCCCGCGCACATCCGGGGCGGCGACCTCACGCCGTGGGCCGAGCAGGGGGTGCTGTTGCTGAACGCCATCCTCACCGTCCATGCGCATGCGCCGCTCTCGCACGCGGGCAAGGGCTGGGAGCCCTTCACCGACGCGATCATCCGCACGGTCTCCGAGCGGCGCGAGCACGCGGTCTTCCTCCTTTGGGGCGCGAAGGCGAAGGCCAAGATCCCGCTCATCGACGCCTCGCGGCACCTCATCCTGACGGCGGCGCACCCCTCGCCGCTCTCCGCGCACGCGGGGTTCTTCGGATGCCGTTGCTTCTCCCGGGCCAACGCCTGGCTGACCGCCCAGGGCCTCGCCCCCATCGACTGGTGACCGCCCGCCGCGGGGCACGGTCAGAGGCGGGTGCAGAGGAGGCGTTGGCGGGTGTAGTCCGCGTGCCAGCCGTCGGGGCGGAGGTGGGTGGGGCGGAGGCGCTCGACGGTCTCGGCGAAGAGGGCTTCCTGTTCGGCGTCGGAGGCGGCGGCAACGCACCCTTTGCGGAACATCCTTAGGAAGTTGAGCATGCCGTCTTCGCCCACCAACGGGGTGTCGCGCGGGAACCATTCAGTGCGGACAACGCGGAACCCGGCGCGCTCGAAGGGGATGACCATCTCGGAGAGGGGACGGAAGTGGGCGGTGTCGGCGAAGGGCAGTCCGTGGGCCTCCGCGGTGAGGCGGAGGGCGGTGTTGATGCCGGCATTGCAGGCGGCGCCGCCGCATTCCGCCACGAAGCGTCCGCCGGGGCGGAGGACGCGCGCAAGGCCTTCGGCCAGGCGGCCAAGGTCGGGGATCCAGTGGAGGACGGCGTTGGAGAAGACGGCGTCGAAGGCGCGGCCGAAGTCGGGGAGGGCCATCGCGTCGGCCTGGATGAAGCGGAGGCCGGGGAACTTGGCGCGGGCCTGGGCCAGCATGACCGGGTCGGCGTCGACACCCCAGACCTCCGCGCCCGCCTGGGCGATGCGCACGGAGAGGTCGCCCGTGCCGCAGCCCAGGTCGAGAATCGCCTCGCCGGGCTGTGGGCTGAGCCATTCCAGCAGGGCCGCGCCGTAGCGCGCCACGTAGTCATGGCGCGAGTCGTAGAGCGTCGCGGACCACGTCTGTTTCCCGGTTTCCATGACGCTTCCCCTTTCGGAACCGCGGGCTCAGGCGAGCTTGTCGCGGAGGAGGGACTGGACGAGCTGGGGGGAGGCCTTGCCTTTGGAGCGCTTCATGACCTGGCCGACGAGGAAGCCGAGGGCGGCCTGCTTGCCGGCCTTGTAGTCGGCGACGACCTTGGGGTTGTCGGCGAGGGCGGCGTCGACGAGGGGCTCGATGGCGCCGGCGTCGGCGACCTGGCCGAGGCCGCGCTCCTTGACGATGGCGGCGGGGTCGCCGCCCTGGGCGAAGAGCTCGGGGAGGAGGGCCTTGGCGGTGGGGCCGTTGATGGTCTTGGCGTCGAGGAGCTTGAGGAGGTCGCCGAGGGCTTCGGGGGTGAGGGCGGAGTCCTTGACGTGGGTGCCTTCCTTGGCGGTGAGGGCGAGGACCTCGGCCATGACCCAGTTGGAGGTGAGCTTGCCGTTGCCGGAGCGTTTGGCGGCGGCCTCGAAGAAGTCGGCGAGGGCGCGGTCCGCGGAGAGAACGCCGGCGTCGTACTCGGGGATGCCGTAGCCCTTCATCATACGTTCGCGGCGGGCGGCGGGGGCCTCGGGGAGGTCCTTGGCCCAGGCGTCGATCTGCTCCTGGGTGAGGACGACGGGCGGGAGGTCGGGCTCGGGGAAGTAGCGGTAGTCCTCGGCGTTTTCCTTGGTGCGCATGGTGAAGGTCTCGCCGAGGTCGGGGTCCCAGCGGCGGGTTTCCTGGACGATGGGGCGGCCTTGGTCGAGGGCCTGGGTCTGGCGGGCGATCTCGTATTCCAGGGCGGCGTGGATGCCGCTGAAGGTGTTCATGTTCTTGATCTCGACCTTGACGCCGTAGGCCTCCTGGCCCTTGGGGCGGAGGGAGACGTTGACGTCGGAGCGCATGTTGCCTTCCTCGAGGTTGCAGTCGCTGACGCCGGCGTAGATCATCATCTCGCGCAGGGCGGTGAGGTAGGCGATGGCCTCGTCGGCGGAGCGGAGGTCGGGCTCGGAGACGATCTCCATGAGGGGGACGCCGGCGCGGTTGAAGTCGACGCCGGAGCAGCCGGGGCGGTGGGTGAGCTTGCCGACGTCCTCCTCCAGGTGGATGTGGTTGAGGCGGATGGTGCGGCCGCCGGGGAGGTCGACGTGGCCGCCCAGGCAGAGGGGGGCGTCGTTCTGGGTGATCTGGTAGTTCTTGGCCGAGTCAGGGTAGAAGTAGTTCTTGCGGTCGAAGCGCGAGCGCTTGGCGATCTCGCACCCCAGCATGAGGCCGGCCATGACGGTGAAGCGGATGGCGCGGCCGTTGAGGGTGGGCAGCGCGCCGGGATAGCCGAGGCAGACGGGGCAGACGTGGCTGTTGGGGGTGGCGCCGAAGGCGGTGCCGCAGCCGCAGAACATCTTGGTGTGGGTCTTGAGCTGGACGTGGGTCTCCAGGCCGATGACGACTTCGTATTCCATGGCGGGTCTCCTCAGCGAAGTTCCAGGGCGTGGGCGGCGCGGAAGAGCGTCGGCTCGCCGAAGTTGGGGCCCAGCAGCTGCACGCCGACGGGCTTGCCGGCGGCGGTCGTGCCGGAGGGGATGGAGATGGCGCAGCAACCGGCGAGGTTGGCGCCCACGGTCAGCACGTCGGAGAGATAGTTGCGGATGGGGTCGTCCTGGTAGACGCCCAGCGGCCAGGCGGGCTCGGGCGTGACGGGCGCGAGCAGCAGGTCGCACGTCGCGAAGGCGGCGTCGAAATCGCGCTTGATGAGGGTGCGGACCTTCTGCGCGCGGTTGTAGTAGGCGTCGTAGTAGCCCGAGGAGAGGACGAAGGTGCCCAGGAGGACGCGGCGCTTCACCTCCGCGCCCATGCCCTGCGCGCGGGTCTTGAGGTACTGCCCCAGCACGTCGTCGCACGGGACGCGCGCGCCGTAGCGCACGCCGTCGAAGCGGGCGAGGTTGGCCGAGACCTCAGCGGTCATGCAGATGTAGTAGGTGGGGATGCCGTAGGGCGAATAGGGCAGCGAGACCTCGCGGAGGGTGGCGCCGAGGGCCTCCGCGCGCTTGGCGGCGGCCTCGGTGAGGGCGCGCACCTCGGGATCCAG
>DVOR01000212.1 GCA_018713405.1 Candidatus Spyradenecus faecavium
GCACCACCCAGAGCGTCCCGGGGTGGAGCAGGCAGTGGAGCACGGCCTCGCACGCGGTGGCGAAGCTCTTGCCGGTCTGGCGCGACCAGAGGCCGATCTTGAAGCGCGCGGCGTCCTCGACGAAGGCGCGCTGGTAGGGCAGCAGCAACTCGTCCAGCAGTTTCATGACAGCCCGAAGATGGCTTTGATGCGCGCGAGGCGCTCGGCCTCGGAAAGGGTTTCGTCCGCCGCCACGCCGCTGGCCGCGTCCAGGCGCCTCTCGGCGGCCTCGAACCGCTCGCGCTTCAACGCCAGCTCCTGACGCTGCAGGTCAAGCCGCTCGGCCTGCTGGCGCTGCTCGGCCAGGCGCAGGCTGGCGGCGTTGATTTGTACCGCGGCGGCGACGATCTTGGCGGCCTTCTCGGGGTCGCCGGAAAGGATCGCGTCGTTGGCCAAGGCAAGATAGGCGTCGGCCGTGCGGCCGTCCAGCGCCGCATAGTCGGAGAGCCCCTTCAGCTCCTGACGCGCCGCGATGGCGCGCTCAAGGCGGTGCGCGCCCTCCTGACGGCGCATCCACGCCTGCCAGTCGTAGATGGCGTTCTTGCCGGGGCGCACGCCGAACTCGGCGGCGCACCAGTCGGCAAAGGTCGGCCACGGCACCCCCTTCGAGCGCTCATACGCCTCCCACCGCTGCGCCTCGGTCAGCGCGGCGTCCCATGCGTCGTTGCGGCGCTTCTTCATGGCGCGGACCTCCCGATCACCGTGTCCAGCTTGCCCTCGATGCGCGTGAGCGACCGCGTGATGTGCGGCATCTCGCCCTTGATGTACGCAATCTCCTTCTCGGCCACCGAAAGGCGCAGGGAAAGGTCGGAGACCGCCTTGGAGTTATCACCCACCTGCTTCTCCAGGTTCTCGCGCAGCAACGTGCAGCTGTCCGGCGACACTTCCACGCGGTTCGGCTCCAGCCGCACCTCGCGCTTGCGGCCAACGAAATAACCGCCCCCGCCCGTCACCAACAGGCCGATCACCCAAAGCAACGCCTGGGTCCCCTCACTCATGCTGCCCGTCTCGATCACAACGCCCCCAACGCCAGACGGCCCCGGTCCGTGAGAATGAAGCGCAGATTCCCCGTCAACGAATCCTCAAACCGCTCCGCCCAGCCGCGCCCGAGCAACAGCCGCTCCAGGCCCTGCGCCTCCGCGCGGCTCAGGATCGTCTCGGCGAACGTCCCCGCCTGCTCCGCCAACGCCTCCCGGCCCAGGCCCGCCGGGCCCGCGCCATCCAGCGCACGAAGCGCGTTCCGCACCAAAATGATCTCACGTTTCGTCATCTCGCCGACGCCTCCGAAAGAAGACGCCCCGACTTCCCGGCGCGGGGCAAACCGCGAGGCCCATGCCTCAGGAGAACGCCCCCATTGTCCCACACCCCCGCCCAGGCTTTAAGGCAACCGTGGACACCATGGACACTGTGGACAAAAAAGCGGACCGCGACACCTCGCGGACCGCCCGAACCCAAAAATCAACCAAACTGAGAATGACCCTAAAAGCCCCCTTTATTTTCTCAACTCACTTGATTTTCGCCCCCTTTCCCGCCCAACCCATTCTCAACGTCCCCTCCCTGCGAAAATCCCCACAAGTCCTTCCTATTCCGCCCTTTTCCGCCCCATTCCCCATTCTCACCCCTCCTGCTCCGAATCACCAACGGCCGCGTGAACCCCTGGCTCGCCTTCAGCAAAGCCGCCCACACCACTTCCAAGGCACCCGCGGCCGACACGTAGAACCACGCCATCTGCGCGCACTCCTGCGGGGCCGTCCCCAATGACTGACAGGCCAGGGTCGTCCCTGCCCGACGCCGGACTCCCCGGCAATTTCCCCCATTGTGCCACATCCCCCACCCCACCCGCACACCCCGGCAGTGTCCTGGAAAACAAGAAAGGGTATGAAGGAAAAGGAAAGAGAAAAAGGAAATTGGAAGGATTGTGGGGCTCTGCCCCACTCCCCGGCAGGGCGAAGTTCGCCCTGCACCCCCGGCACGTCCTGCGGACGTGCCTGACTTGGACACGCTAGGCGGCACGGTAGGACGAATGGAACCAATGGGACGTTCCCTTAAGTCGTGAAGGGGCGGGTGGACGGCGGGGATTGTCCCCGCCGGATTGCCCGCACCCTTTGCGTCTTCGCGGAAAAGGGGCGCGGCCAAACCTCCAAGCATCCAAACCTATAAGCCTCCCCTCCTGCGTGCGCCAGCACGCCCTTAATCTGCAACCAATCTGTGAACTACCGAAGGTCTTTCGAGCGGAGCGAAGAAACATCTGCGGTTTCCCGAACCGCCGTCCTCAATCGGCCATCTCTCGGCGGTAGGTCTCGCCCCAGGCGGCCATTGCGTCGAAGAGCGGGAGGAGCGTGCGACCGAGGGGCGAGAGACCGTAGGCCACGCGCGGCGGACGCCCCGGCTCCTCCCGGCGCGTCACCAGGCCATCCGCCTCGAGCGCGCGCAGACTCTCCGTGAGCGACTTCTTGCTGATTCCCACCACGGCCCGCAACAGCTCCCCGAAATGGCGCTCCCCGTTCAACACCAACTCCCTCAGCAAGAAGAGCTTCCACTTGCTCCCAATCAGCCCGATCGTCAGGGCGATGGGGCACGGCGGAAGCTCGGACTTCTTCAACATAACATTAATCCTCAAGTGGTTACAAAAAGGTGCCTACTTGTCTTGCGTGCCCGGCTGCGCTATTCTGGGCGCGTTTTCACACATCATAGCAGAAAGGACCCGACGATGAAAACCACCACCCTTGACCTCCCCGGCTGCACCCTCCACGTCTGCGACACCGGCGACGCGCTGGCCGACACCTGCTTCGCCTTCGAGTCCCCCACCGCCCTCGTCTGCCTGGAGGCCCCGCCTTCCAGCCCGACGTCGACGCCTGGAAGGCCTACCTCGCCACCCTCGGCAAGCCCATCGCCGCCGTCCTCACGCCCTACCACGTCGGCGGCGCGGAGCAGCTCGGCGAAACCTGGGCCACCGCCCGCACCTGCGCCTCCCTTCAACCCGGCGGCCCCATCCACGGCATCGTCACCGGCTTCAAGGACACCTTCCACGGCGCCTTCCTCCAGCCCGTCACCCCCGCCAAGACCATCCCCGAAGGCCCCCTCTCCGTCGGC
>DVOR01000213.1 GCA_018713405.1 Candidatus Spyradenecus faecavium
CGGATGGCGTCGGGGACGGTGAGGGCGTCGGCGATGAAGAAGCGGCGGGCGGCCTCGGGGTCGAGGCGCGAGAGGTCGCGGAGGCGGCCCTTGGCGAGGGGGAGGCCGAAGAGGGTGACGTCCTCGTGGACGCGGACGAAGCCCTTGTCGGGGTCCCAGAAGGCGGAGTGGCGGTGGACGCGGCAGAGGGGGCCGGCGATGGGCTCGATCCAGCGCGGGTCGATGCAGGCGACGGTGCGGCCGAAGAGGCGGGAGGTCTCGACGAGCTCGCCGGCGAGGACCCATTCGCGGGAGTCCGGCAGGACGTCGCCCTTGGGCTTGGCGGCGGGGCGCTCGGGTCGGCGCTCCTCGCGCTTGGCGGCCTTGGCGAGGCCGGAGCCGGGGAAGAGGGCGAAGCGGACGGCGAAGGCGCCGCGGTAGTCGCGGGCCTCGCGGTCGTAGTGGCCGATGCGCGAGAGGAGGCCGCAGAGGAGGGCGCGGTGGAGGCCGGCCTCGCCGCCGCGGTTCTCGGCGACGGAGAGGCGGCGCTGGAGGCAGAGGTCCTCGAGCTGGGCGCGGATGTTGGCCCACTCGCGCATCTTGGGGTAGGAGACGAAGGCGGCCTTGCAGCGGCGGCGGCGCTGGGTCTCGCTGGTGCCCTGCGAGGGGTCGTTCCACCAGGCCCAGAGGCGGAGGCGGGCGGTGAAGTCGGAGTTTGGGGAGCGGAAGCGGGCGTGCTGCTGGTCGGCCTGGGCGGACTTGTCGAGGGGGCGGAGGAGGGGTTCGTCGCAGGCGAGGGCGGCGACGACGGTGAGGGCGTCGCGGAGGTTCTGCTCGCTCTCGGCGGCGAGGAGGATGCGGGCGAAGCGGGGCTCGAGGGGGAAGGCGGCGAGGGCGCGGCCGATGCCGGTGAGGACCCAGCCCTCGGATTTGCCCTCGGGGGCCTCGCGGCGGCGGATGGCGCCGAGCTCGAGAAGCTCGCGGTAGCCCTCGCGGACGGCGGCGCCGGCGGGGGGCTCCAGGAAGGGAAAGTCCTCGATGCGGCCGAAGCGGTGGTCGGCCATGGTGAGGATGACGCCGGCGAGGGCGGTGCGCTTGATCTCGGGGGCGGTGTGGGCCTCGCGGCGGGCGTAGTCCTCCTGGGAGTAGAGGCGGACGCAGGTGCCGGGGCCGACGCGGCCGCAGCGGCCCATGCGTTGGCGGGCGGAGGCCTGGCTGATGGGCTCCACGCGGAGGGTCTGGACGTGGCGTTGGGCGGAGTAGCGCTTGATGCGGGCGAGGCCGGAGTCGATGACGGCGCGGATGCCGGGGATGGTGACGGAGGTCTCGGCGACGTTGGTGGCCAGGATGATGCGGCGATTCTGGGAGGGGCGGAAGGCGCGGGCCTGCTCGCCGGGCGGGAGGCTCGCCAGCAGGGGGAGGCATTCGGTGCGCGGCAGGCGGCGGCCCTCGAGGAAGGCCATGCACTCGCGGATGTCGCGCTCGCCGGGGAGGAAGACCAGGATGTCGCCGCTCTCGGGGCCGAGGAGGTCGACGGCGTTGGCCACGCGGCGGGGGAGGTCGTCGTCCTCCGCGTCCTCCTCGGGGAGCCAGACGGTCTCGATGGGGAAGAGGCGGCCGGGGATGGTGACGACGGGAGCGCCGCCAAAGAAGTCCGCGAAGCGCTCGGCGTCGAGCGTGGCGGAGGAGACGACGACGCGGAGGTCGGGGCGGCGGGGGAGGGCGCGCTTGAGCAGGCCGAGGAGGAAGTCGATGTTGAGGGAGCGCTCGTGGGCCTCGTCGACGATGAGGGTGGAGTAGCGGCGGAAGAGGGGGTCGTCGCGGGTCTCGGCCAGGAGGATGCCGTCGGTCATCAGCTTGAAGCGCGTCTGGGCGGAGGTCTTGCGCTCGAAGCGGTGTTGGTAGCCCACGGCCACGCCGAGGGGCGTGCCGATCTCCTCGGCCAGGCGACGGGCCATGGCGATGGCCGCCAGGCGGCGCGGCTGGGTGACGCCGATCATCCCGCGGGCCTCGGGGCGGGCCAGGTGGGCGAGCTTGGGGAGCTGGGTGGTCTTGCCGCTGCCCGTGTCGCCGCAGACGATGGTGACGGGGCTCCTACGGAGCGTCTCGATCAGTTCGTCCGCGTGCGCGGCGATGGGCAGTTCTGGCGGGATGGTCAGGCGATTCATGCGGGGAATTATAGCAAGACTTCCCCTCCGAGGCGCTGGCACACCCGGAGAGGAGGGAGCGGAGAGGAGAGAGAAGAGAACGGAACGCGTGCAAGCGCGACGGGCAATCCGACAAGCGGGGAGACCAAGACGTTTCGAGACCGCGTCCGGGCTATTGCCCGAAGGCGCACAGGAGGGCGGCGCCGCGCGTTCTGGAGGGATGGCGTGGAGGGGCGGCTTAGTCTTTGCGGTGGTGCTCAATCATCGGGCGGATGGCCGCGTTGGCGGCGTCGAGGTCGAAGGCCTCCGGGGTGAGGAGGGCCTCGGCGGCCTCCGGGTGGAGGTCGTCCAACCACTGCAGGCGCAGGGGCTCGTCGTCGCCCGTGTCCTTGATCGGCAGGCCTGCCGCGCGGCGGCGCACCAGTTTGACGAGCTGGGTGAGGCCCCAGGGGCCGCCGCAATCGTCGACGATGCCATAGCCTTCGCCCTTCAGCACGCAGGGGAGGTCCTTCGCGGCTGCCTTGGCGCCCACGGGGAGGGCCTTCTCGAAGAGGATGGTGATACCCCAGCCGTCGCCGTAGTCATACTCAAAGGCGAGCTTCTTGCAGGGGAAGCGGTCGAGCACCGCGGCCAACGTGAGGGAGGGGTCGGCGACGTCGAAGGACCTCTCGCCGTCGGGCGCATCCCAGTCGTCCTCCGTGAAGAACGCGATCCGCACGCAGGGCGGCTCGAATATCTGGCGACGCTTGGGGAGCGTCTTCGTGGTCTCCGGGAAGGTGAAGGCATAGAGGTGCCCACCCATCATGTGGAAGAGCTCCATGACGACGGTCGCGAATTGGAGCATCGTCGCCGTGCTGCCGATCTGGACGCGCCGCCAAGTCCGCGGCTTGAAGTCGTCGAGCGTCAGCTTGAACTGCAACACCTGCTCCGTCCCCGGGTCCACCTTCGGGGGCTGAGGCTTGGCGCGCTTCGTGGTTGTCTGCTTGTCCTTTTCCATGCTTCCTATACTACCAATTCCTCGTCTCTCCTGCCAACGAACAGGCGCGCGGGGAGCCGCGCGCCTGTTCGTGTTTGCCCGGGGGGTTAGGCCTGGGTGGCGGGCTTGGGCTGGCCGCCGTGCGGGCGGACGGTGATGTGGAGCTCGCGGAGCTGCTTCTCGGTGACCTCGCTGGGGGCGTGCATCATGAGGTCCTCGGCCTTCTGGTTCATGGGGAAGGCGATGACCTCGCGGATGTTCTCCTCGCCGGCCAGGAGCATGACCATGCGGTCGACGCCGGGGGCGACGCCGGCGTGCGGCGGCGCACCATACTTGAAGGCGTTGAGCAGGCAGGAGAACTTCTGCTCCACGACCTCGGGGCCGTAGCCGGCGATCTCGAACGCGCGGTACATGATGTCGGGGCGGTGGTTGCGCACGGCGCCGGAGGAGAGCTCGATGCCGTTGCACACCACGTCGTACTGGTAGGCGAGGATGTCGAGCGGATCCTTGGTGTTGAGGGCCTCGAGGCCGCCCTGGGGCATCGAGAAGGGGTTGTGCGAGAAGATGGTCGCGCCGGTCTCGGGGTCCTTCTCGAAGAAGGGGAAGTCGGTGATCCAGCAGAAGCGGTAGGCGTCCTGCTCGATGAGGCCGAGGTCCTGGCCCATCTTCTTGCGCAGCGCGCCCATCATGGTGGGGGTCTTTTCCGCGGTGTCGCAGATGAAGAAGATGGCGTCGCCATCCTTGAGGTTGCCGCGCTGGGCCAAGGCGTCGAGCTCCTCGGGCTTGAGGAACTTGGCGATGGGGCCCTTGATTTTGTCGGTGTCCCAGACGAGGTAGGCGAGGCCCTTGGCGCCGAGCTCCTGCTTGGCCCAAGGCTCGAGCTTGTCGAAGAAGCTGCGGGGCTTGGACTTGATCTGGGGCACGGGCAGGGCGCGGACGATGGCGCCGCCGGCGATGGCCTTGGCGAAGGCGCCGAAGCCGCTCGCGGCGAAGAGGTCGGTGACATCGACGATCTTCAGCGGGTTGCGCAGGTCGGGCTTGTCGGAGCCGTAGGTGAGCATGGCCTCACGGTAAGGGATGCGGCGCCAGGGGGCCTGGTCAATCTTCCAGCCCTTGGGGGCGAACTCGGCGAAGGCCTTGGAGAGCACGTCCTCGACCACGGCGAAGACGTCTTCCTGCGTGGCGTAGGACATCTCGATGTCCAGCTGGTAGAACTCGCCCGGGGAGCGGTCGGCGCGGGAATCCTCGTCGCGGAAGCAGGGGGCGATCTGGAAGTAGCGGTCGAAGCCGGCCACCATCAGGAGCTGCTTAAAGAGCTGCGGGGCCTGGGGCAGGGCGTAGAACTTGCCGTGGTGCACGCGCGAGGGCACGAGGTAGTCGCGGGCGCCCTCGGGGCTGGAGCAGGTGAGGATCGGCGTCTGGTACTCGCTGAAGCCGTGGGCCTCCATCTGCTTGCGCAGGAAGGAGATGAGCTTGGAGCGCAGGACGATGTTCTTGTGCACGCGCTCGCGGCGGAGGTCGAGGTAACGGTAGGTCAGGCGCATGTCCTCGGCCGGGTCGGTCTCGTCCGGGATGTAGAGCGGGGTGGTCTCGGAGGCGGACTCGATGACGCACTCGTTGGCCACCAGCTCCACCTCGCCCGTGGGCAGCTCGGGGTTCACGGTGGAGGGCTCGCGCAGGACGACCTCGCCGGTGAAGGTGACGACGCTCTCGAGCTTGACCTTCTCGATGTCGCCGAAGAAGCTGCGGCTGGGGTGGACGACGACCTGGGTCAGGCCGTAATGGTCGCGCAGGTCGATGAAGAGGATACCGCCGTGGTCGCGCTTGCGGAAGACCCAGCCGGACAGGCGGGCCGTCTTGCCGGCGTCGGCGGCGCGGAGCTCATTGCAGGTGTGCGTGCGATAAGGATGCATGGCAAAACCTTTGGTTCAAACAAAAACGTCCGATAGTATAGCACATTGCGCTCCCCCTTGCCGCCCCTTAAAACGACACGCAATGGGGCCGGGGGAATCGGCAAGCCTCCTTTTCCCGCAAAGACGCCAAGTCGCGCGAAGCCAGATGGGCTAACGCCGGTCGCTTTGCGGGCTAAACGCCCGCAGATCGCTCCCTCCCGCCCATCGTCTTCGCGCTTGGGCCGTCTTAAGAAGTCCTTTTGGCGCAGGAAAGTGGGGCGCGGGAGGGCGCACGACCGTGCGCCCGGCGTTAGCGCCCCACCTTTCCTGCAAGATTTGCGTCTTTGCGGTCCCAATTTTCCCCGGACACTACTGCCAGGGAAGTTTTCCACGAAGACACAAAAGGAACGCAAGGGACTGGGCACTTCACCGTTCGGCCCTGCGGGCCTCTCTACCGTGCCCATCCCTTGCGTTTCTTCCGCCTTCTTGAAACGTCCCCGCAGGGGCGTCTCTGTTCTCCGTTCTCCGGGGCGGCAGTAGCCGCCCCTTTATTCCTTGGACTCCAAGTCTCTCAGCACGCGCGCGGCCTCACGGTCCCCCTGCATGGCGGCCTGACGCAACCAAAACTTGGCCTTTGCGACGGATTGCTCCACGCCCTTGCCGGAAAGGTAACACAGGGCGAGGTTGAATTGCGCAAAGGCATCCCCTCGCTCTGCGGCCCTGCGGAACCATTTGGCGGCCTCCTCATAGGACTGCGCCACGCCTTGACCGGTGTAATAATAGCCGCCCAGGTTGCATTGCGCCAAAGGCACCCCTTGTTCCGCGGCCGCACGAAGCCACTTGACGGCCTCTGCATAGGACTGCCCCACCCCTTTGCCGGAGCCATAGTAGATCCCCAAATCGCATTGCGCCCGGGCGTCCCCCTGTTCCGCGGCTTTGCGATACCACTTCGCCGCCTCTTGATAGGATTGCGTCACGCCCTGGCCGCGGTCATAGAACAAGCCGAGGTTATACTGCGCTGGCGCGAGCCCCTGCTCCGCGGCCTTGCGATACCACTTGGCCGCTTCTTCATAGGATTGCCCCACGCCTTGACCGTTCTCATAGCACACCCCAAGGTTGTGTTGCGCCTTGGCAAGTCCCTGCTCCGCGGCCTTGCGATACCACTTCGCCGCCTCCGAATAGGATTGTCCCACGCCTTGGCCAACGTAATGGCAAACGCCAAGGGCGAATTGCGCCTCCGCATCCCCCTGTTCCGCGGCCGCGCGATACTGCGCGACCGCCGCCGCACCCTGTCCTCCGCGGGGTACGGCAGAGACGTCCCCTGCGAAGAGAAGACTGCCAAGGCAAACAACGAACAACGTAACCAAACGACCGCTTTTCATACGACCTCCGTCAAAACGCATACAGTAAAAGTGCAACCCAGAAGGGTCTTCGAGAGCCCCTTACGAGGACAGTCCGAACCACGGCTTGTATTGATTGCCCATGCACTGCGGCCGCGACCGCGCATGCGAGCCGGACCGCCGCCACGGGCAAGAATGCACACCATCCTCGCACGCCAACCGCCGTCCAAACTCCACGATTTCACGTCCGCTGGTCCAGTGTTGACACGTCCCGCAACACACCGCCGGCAACTTGATCAGAATCTTTGCCATGTCATGCTCTCCTGTTGAATACGCCTGTTATGGTATCACATCGAACACAATACTGCCTAAGGGCGGCTTGCGCACGCCCCGGAGAACGGAGAACGGAAAACGGAAAACGGAACGCCCCTGCGGGGCGACGGGTAAAAACCCGGGAAAACGATAAGGCGCGAAACGGAGGGCGGCGGTCGCGGTCAGCGGCGAAGCCGCAGAGCGACCGATGGAGCCCGAAGCGGTTCGCGCCCCACAGTTGCGTCTTTGCGGTCAAAACTCCAGTATAAAAAACCTGCGGCACGCTTGCGCGTGCCGCAGGTTGGATGGTTGGGTCACTCGGCCTCAAGGACTAGGGCCGCCTCGCGGCAACCGCCCAGGGCCGCCGCTCGGAGCCACCGCCGCGCTTCGTCCGCGGCCACGAGGTCCTCGCCGAGGCCGCCGCCGAGGAGGCGGGCCAGGCGGAGCTGCGCGTAGGCGTAGCCCGCCTCGGCGGCCTCACGGAGCAGCCCCACGGCGCGTTGACGCCACCTCACGGCTTGGTCGAACGACCGAGCCCGCGGCGCAAGGTCGGCCATGTTCAGCCCCTCACGGC
>DVOR01000002.1 GCA_018713405.1 Candidatus Spyradenecus faecavium
GCGCACAAGCTCGTCGAGCCCGCCGAGGCCTCCTTCACCGCCGTCCCCAAGCCCGAGGTCCTGCCCGGCGCCGCCACGCGCGCCGACGTCCCCGCCAAGGCCCCCGCGCCCGAGCCTCGGCCCGCCCCGGAGCCCGTGCCCGCGCCGGCCCCCGCCGAGGAGCAGCCCTTCACCCTTTCCGGCGACGAGCTTCCCGCCGCGCCCACGCCGCCCCCGGCCCCCAAGGCCAAGCGCCGCATCCCCGTCGCCGGCCACGCCGCGCTCGTCGACCCCGGCGCCCCGGCCTCCGCCGCCGAGCCCACGCCCGCACGCCCGCAGGCCGCCCGCACCATCTTCGGCCCCCAGCATCCCGTCCCCGACCCGCCCAGCCCGCAGTTCGGCTCCGTCAAGGACGGCCTGAGCGCCTGCGCCAAGACCCTCGCCGGCCTCGCCCGCAAGGGCGCCGACGTCGTCCAGGGCCTCACCCGCCCCAAGGTCCGCCGCATGGGCGACGCGCCCGAGCCGATCTTCTCCCGCCGCCTGGTGCTCCAGATCCTCACCGTCGCCGGCGTCCTGATCCTCCTCACCCTCCTGGTGCTCGCCTTCCGCTACGTCTTCCGGCTCTCCGCCTCCGCCGAGCCCGAGGCCCCCATCACCTTCACCGCCCGTCCCGTCGCCCAGCCCCCGCTCCCCTACTTCGACTGACGCCCCCAATCTGCCCGCCCCTCCTTCGCGCCCCTGCGTGTCCGCCCCGCAGGGGCGTTTTGTTGTCCGTTTCCCGTCCTCTCTCCTCCGGGGCGGACGGGACAAAAAAGCCCCGGGGGCAATGCCCTCCGGGGTCGCTCCCTGGTGTGCGCAAGGAGCAAAGGGATGGTGTGGTCACTCCGCCGCGGGGGTGGCGCGCACCGTCAGGTTCGTCGCCGTGCCCTCGGGGAAGGTGGTGTCGTCGTAGGGCACCAGGAACCAACGGGAGGTCTCGTTGGCGGAGACGTTCGGCGTGAAGCCATAGGTCGCGGCTTGCTCGGCGGTGATTTCCTGCACGTCCGCGAGCGGGTTGCCATCCTTCCCAACGATGGCCACCTTCACGCCGGGCAGGAAGACGGGCGGCTTGAGGGCGCCCGCGTCCTGGAGTTGCTCTTCCGTGAAGTAGGGACAGTCCTTGAGGGCGTTGCGGAGCGTGGCCTCGATCACGATGCTCTTGCCGTCCTCCGAGAAGGCCATGCGCGAGATACCAAATTCATAGGCCATCAGCAGGTCACGTGTGGCATAGTCTTCGCTCAACGGGTCGACCGAACGCGGCGCGAGGGTCCACACGTTGCCGAAGCAGGCGTAGGCGTTGGCGATGTCGGGGGCCATCAACCATTGGGTGTTGGCCTTGGTGTAACCCTCCGCCTCACCGGCGATATGGCCATCGATGATGATGTTTTCGACAATCTCGTCTTCGCTGCCTTCGGGCCATTCGTTCTCGCTCTCGCCGGGACGGTCTTCCTCGGGGATGTCTTCGGGGCGGTCATCAAAGTTCGGCACGTCCAGGTTGGGCGTGGCGATACGGTAGTTCGTGCCATCGATGTCTTCGTGGTCGAGGCGGACGTCCCAGCGCGTGATTTGGAGGTCTGCGGTGCTGGTGGCCAGGAGCCTGGCCCGGGCGGCCCAGTTGAAGTCGGGTTCCTCGGAGCGAAGGAAGACGAGCCCGTCCTGGGCATTCGCGGGGAGGAGGATGTCGATGTCCGCGCCGGTTCCGTCATCGGTCGCCACGTCACGCACGGTGGGGGCGGCGCCCTCGGTCATCCCTGTGCAGTCGACGGTCGCGCCGGAGGCCAGGGAGAGGGTTTCCGCGACGTCAATGGCCGTGGAGTCGAAACGGAAGGTACTTCCTTTGCCCGTCAAGGAGAGAGACTTGACGGAAAAGGGCAAGTCTGCGCCGGTCTGTTCGATGGTCGCGCCCTCTGCCGCCGCGAGGGCGGTGTCAGGCAGGGATTGCGCGGCGGAGAAGACGAGCGCATCGAGGCTTTCCAAGGCCGCGATCGAGGAACCGTCGAGGTCGTAGGCAAAGGCCGTCTTACCGGCGCGATAGGGGCCTTCTCCGTAGAGGCGGGTGCCGCCCTGGATGAGGGTGACGGTGCCGCCCGTGGTGTTGGGGATCTTCACCTCATGGGGCTTCATGCCGATGCCGTCCGCGCCCGTGTTACCGGCGGAGGTCGCGTCGTAGACCGTGAGGGGACGGGCGGTGGCGACGGCCTCGGAGAAGGTAATGCGCAGGTCGCCCCCGGTGGAGGGAAGGATGGCGAGGCTTTCGTCGGCCGAACCGTCGTCCTTGGGCGCCTCCACGACCAGGAAGGGGAGGGTCACCGCGCCGGCGCTGTCCACGCGGAGTGTGTCGTGGGTGCCCTCCTTGAGGCGGATGCAAAGGCCGTCCGCGCGGGCGAAGTCTTGCGGCAACGCCGGTTCGGGAGCCAACCCGGAGTCGGTCTCCGAGGCTTCGTCGCCGTTGTAGCCAAAGCGATGCCACTTTTGTTCGGAGAGCGACCCCTCCGCGCCATCCAATGCGTCCTGGGCCAACTCCAGGTAGAGGATACCGGGGATTTTTGTGAACTCGGCGAAGAGGCCGGTGTCCATACGCGGTGGATTGGTGATTGTCCCATTGCGGTCTACGGTGATGTCGTTGATCAGCCATGTGTCCTTGTCTGGGTCAAAGTAGTCGATGACGACATAATCAGAACGCTGGCCATACGCTTCGTTGGTGGAGGTGCTTGTGATGAAGGTCCCAGAGCCGCTGACGGGGCCGGTGAGCTGCTTTACCGCGTGCGAGGTGTCCTCTTCTCCGCGCATGAGTCCTTCGTCGGCGTAGATGGCGACGGTGTTGTTGTCCTTGAGGGAGACGCCATCGCGCGAGAGGTCGCAGACGGACGCGCGGATGTTCGCATCCGCGTAGAAGTAGGCCGCGTCCGTGCCGCCGCCATTTTCCTCATCGCTTGCGCCTTCATGTTGCGCGGCTTTGTCGCCCTGGCCGCCAGAGAAGACAAGACGGCCATAGGCATAGCTTCCGTCTTTGTTGGGCGTTTCCCAGCCTTCGCAGGGTTCGAGGGTGAGGGTGCCCGAGCCGGTCACGATGAGCTGGGCGTAGGTGCGGTTCTCGGAGGGGAAGACGCCATGCCTGGTGGTGTTGACGGAGAGGGTGGTGGCGCCATCGCATTCCACGAGGACGATTGAGCCCTCGGCAGGCTCATCGTAGAGGTATGAGTCCCATGCGTCAGGGGCAGCTTCGACAGAACTCATGTATGGTGTCCAGTTGCCGTCTGAGGTGGTCTGGCGCACCCATGCCTTTTCGGAGACCCAATCGGTGCCGCGTCCTTCGCGGCGGACGTAACGGACATCGCGGACATAGGTTGTCCCCCGTTCTTTGTGGACATAGGGGTAGGCGGCCGCGAGCCCGGAGATGGTGGAGTCGGGGAGGAGCCCATCATAGAGGCGGAGGAAATCGATTGTGCCGGGCTCGGTGGCGACCTCATCGTCCATCCAACTGAATTTGCCTTTGAGGGAAGCGTCGACGTTTGCGCCGCCCATGAGGGAGCCGAACTGGAGGCCGGGGCCGATTCTGGTGCCGGCCGGAAGCATGACATCCAACACCTGATGTTCGTCCATGAAGAGCGCCACACGGCCATGGTCGTAACGGATGGTCAAGAGGTGGAAGGAGTCGGTGAGGTTGGGCACGGAGACGGAGGTGAGGGGCTTCCAATCGGCCGAACAGGTGTTCTTCGGGAAGAACCAGAGGTTGAGGACGTCCAAGGCGTTGTCATCAAGATGCCCCACGTGCATGCCGCGATCCTGCAATGCCCCCGTGGCGAGGGCCAGGACGGCATACCCGGAGTAGTCTGCGCCGGTTCCCCCGGTCGTGTCCACGTAGTTTGCGCCGATGGTGAGCACGGACATATCGGAATATTCCGGCATCCTCAGGCGCGTAACGAGCGTCCATTCCTCGGGGTAGTCGATGGATTTCACGGAGATATAGGGGCGGCGGTCGAGTTCCGCGCCACGCCCGACGGGGTTCCAGACGTCCGCATAACCGGAGGTGAAGATCGCGTCCGAGTTGTTGTCGCCGCGGAGCATGCCGTTGTGTTCTTCCGGGGAGTCGGTTTCGCCGTTGGGACCGGTGAGGATGGCCCAGCCTGTGTTGAGGGAGGTGTCGTTGAACTCGATATCGACCCAGGCGACCTTCCCGTCCAGTTTGGGATCGTCCCACGTCAGGTCGATGGTCTGGCCCCCGGGGTTCTTGGAGAGGGTTGGGGAGAAGGAGCCGTCTGCAATGACAGAGCCGTCCGCATCGTAGCGGCCATAGATGACGGTG
>DVOR01000214.1 GCA_018713405.1 Candidatus Spyradenecus faecavium
CCCACGCCCGTCGCCCCAACCGGGGCGCCTTCCAATCAGCCAATCAGCCAATCAGCCAATCAGCCCGCGGCAGGCGGCTCCGCCGCCAGCCGCACCATCGTCCCCCCCGAGCGCATCGTGGGCGGCGTCCGCGTCCTCACCACCTCCGTCTACCCCATGCGCGGACAAGTCGTCGGCCGCCTCGGCCCCCTCGGCGGCGCAGACGGCTCCCCCGCCCGCGCCTTCGGCCGAAAGCCCCTCACCACCTTCGACCTCGCCCTCCTCTACCGCGACCTCACCGGCGGCGAACTCCCCACCGTCGTCCACAACCGCGCCCAAATGGGCAAGGCCCTCGGCCGATACTACGTCGGCCAAAACAAGATCCGCATCGCCGCCCAAATCTTCGGCCTCATCGACGAATCCGACATCCGCGCCCTCCACGACACCCTCGCCAAACGCGGGTTCTTCCTCCACGAACGCCCCGAATGGGCCGCCACCAAAACCAAAAAGCAGCTCCAGGCACAGGCCGAAGTCTCCGAAAAGGCCCTCGAACGCGAACTCCAAAAGCTCCTCAAGCGCCGCATCCGCTCCGGCGCCGAGCCCGGCCTCCCCGCCCCCAAGGTCCTCGCGCACGAACTCTGGCACCTCATCGACGACCAGGACGGCGGCCTCGTCGGCCGCGGTAACCTCGTCGGCCACCTCGCCGCACTCAAGCGCTATACCGCCGAGGCCTTCCCCGTCGCCGGCTTCGCCGGAAACACCGAGCTCAAGGCCGAGGCCAAGGCCTTCATCACCTGGTGGCGCGGCATCGGCGCCGACGAGCCCTACTTCGACCAGCCCGAGGAGATGTACGCCGAGATCGGCGCGGCCTACTTCTGCGCACCCTCCGTCCTCCAAGAGCGCGCCCCCAACTGCTTCGCCGCCTGGGACCACGCCATCCAGAACCACCCCCGCGCCGCCAAGGCCTACGCCGACGCCGTCGCCTACATCGCCAACGGCAGCCGCCCCGACCTCATCCACAAAACCCTCGGCGAAACCTGGGGACGCGAACACGACCAGGCACTCCGCCGCCTCAACCAGGCCGTCCAGGGCTTCGACAACTCCCTCACCGCCTGGCGCCGCCGCATCATCGCCGCCCTCTGGGACGACCGCGGCCCCGCACTCGACCTCGTCCGAAAGGCCTACAAAGAGCGCCTCGCCGAAATCCAGGAGGTCCGCCGCAAAGGCGGCGCCTCCGACCTCGCCCTCAAACTCCAGGAACGCCGCCTCAAGGCCCTCCTCGACAAGGTCCGCCTCAGCCACGTCCTCTACCGCCGCAAAGGCCCCAACAACGCCAGACTCTACCTCGCCGACGTCAAAGGCGAATTCCTCGAGCGCCTCACCGACATCGACCCCAACCCAGACATCGCCCGCTACCAGGTCGAGCTCTACGCCACCTACCACCGCATCATCGAGCTCGGCGGACGCGCCGCCGCCTACGGCGTCGACCCCGTCCAGGCCCGCGGCCAGCTCGCAAACCTGCACAAGACCCTCGGCCAAGACACCTTCCGCAAGGTCGTCCGCGCCTGGAACATCTTCCGCGCACTCTACGAGCGCGACGTCATCGAGCGCCCCGCCACCACCGAGCTCCTCGGCAAAGACTTCGTCGAGCTCATGCGCAAAAACACCCACTACGTCACCACCAAGCACACCGTCACCCCCGAACGCCTCCAGGCCCTCCTTGACGGCCTCGAACACGGCAAGGGCGGCGCACTCGAGCTCGCCGCCGAGCAGCTCATCAAGCGCTCCGGCGAAGACACCGACGTCGGAAACTTCCTCAAAGAATACAAAGGCTCCCTCGACCCCACCAAGAACCCCCTCCTCGAAACCATCAAGACCGCCGTCTCCATCATCACCCTCGCCGAACGAAACCAAACCGTCCTCGAGTGGGTCCGCGCACTCCGCGCCCTCCGCTCCGACGAAGTCCAGGAACGCCCCTACGCCCAGCGCGTCCGGAACGACCGCGTCGGATACGTCGAGTTCTACGAAAACGGCGAACGCAAAGTCCTCATCGTCCCACGCTCCGTCGCCGCAGGATTCGAGCGCGTCGACTCCACCTGGCTCACCGCCATCACCCACACCACCCGCGTCATCAACGCCGCCCTCACCACCAACAACTACGGCTTCATCCCCTCCGCCCAGATGCGCGACCTCTCCTCCGCCGTCTACAACACCCCCGGCCTCCACCGCTGGACCGCGCACTGGATCCCCGCCCTCGGCGACCTCGCCGCCCTCGGCGCACAGTTCGTCCCACCCCACGCCCTCCGCGCACTCGCCGAACACCCCCTCGGCAAACTCCTCATCAACAAAAACACCATCGAATACTGGGCCTCCTACGGCAACCGCGCCGCACGCCTCATCCACTCCGGCGACTTCCAAGGCGAACTCGAACGCGCCCGACAAGACCGCCTCAACGGAAACGAAGCCTCCGCCCGCGACCGCGAATTCATCGTCCAAATGGCCCGACAGGCCCTCCGCGACGGCATCCTCCTCTCCATGGTCCAGCTCCGCAAACAAGACTACAACGAATCCGAATGGCGGACCCTCTTCGCCAGATACAACCTCGACTTCGACGACATCCCCGCCAACGAATCCCTCCTCCTCAAAGGCGCCAAGCTCCCCGCACGCGCCATCGCCGCATACTGGAACGGCGCCGGCGCACTCTCCGAGCTCGCCTCCGCCACCGTCAAGCTCGCCGCATACTGCTACCTCCACCAAGACGCCCTCCGCCCCGGCGCCATCGCCCTGGACAACCGCCCGACCGACGGGGCGTGGGGCAGCGCCCCACACCCTTCAATCCTCACCTTTCCATCCCCTCTCCCTTTTTTCCCCTTTTCTTCCCCTTGCGTTCCTTTTGCGTCTTCGCGGGAAACGTCCTCAGGCAAGAGCCCTGTCGCCGGCGGAGACGG
>DVOR01000215.1 GCA_018713405.1 Candidatus Spyradenecus faecavium
CACCAGCCCCCCTCCCATCCAGAGACCGACTCTGCATAAGTCCACATCTTTTTCCGAGACCCTTAAGGGTTTGCCTCGAAACCCTTAGGGTTTTGGGTCGAACCCCTTAGGGTTTCGCCTCCGCCCCCTTAGGGTTTCGCCGGGCGGGGTTGCCGAGGAAGGCGAAAAGCGGTATAGTATGGAATGTACACAGCAACACATCCCCAAAAAGGAGAGCAATCATGGCCAAAGGTCTGATCAAGCACGCGTACATCGTCAGCCCCGGGTATGAGCTGGACGACGGCGCCATCGTCATCGTGGACGGCAAAATCGCCCAAATCCTCGAGCCCGGCACCCCCTATCCCACCGACGCCGACTGGGTCTATGACGCCGAGGGCGAGCTCGTCATGCCCGGCTTCATCGACGTCCACACCCACGGCGCCGCCGGCGTCGACGTCTGCGACGCGGACGACCCCACCGCCATCGAGAAGATCGCCAAGGCCAAGCTCGAGGAAGGCTGCACCTCCTGGTGCCCCACCACCCTCACCGTCTCCTCGGAAGACCTGGAGAAGGCCCTCGGCCACGTCGCCGAATACCGCAAGAACGAGAAGTACGCCAAGGTCCTCGGCGTCCACCTCGAAGGCCCCTTCATCAACCCCGCCTGCTGCGGTGCCCAGAACCCCGCCTTCCTCCGCAAGCCCGACATCGAGGAGGTCAAGCGCCTCAACGCCATCACCCCCGTCTGCCAGATCTCCTTCGCCCCCGAGAGCGAGGTCGGCGAGGGCGCCAAGTTCGCCCGCGAGTGCCTCGAGATGGGCATCGTCCCCTCCGCCGGCCACACCAAGTGCTCCTACAAGGAGTTCAAGGCCGTCTACGCCGCGGGCCTGCGCCACCTCACCCACTTCTGCAACCAGATGACGCCCCTCCACCACCGCGACATCGGCCTGGTCGGCGCCGGCCTCCTCCTCGACGACCTCCGCACCGAGATGATCTGCGACAAGATCCACCTCTGCCCCGAGATGATCGACCTGGCCTTCAACACCAAGGACACCGACGCCATCCTCCTCATCACCGACTCCATGCGCGCCAGCCACATGCCCGACGGCCCCTCCAGCCTCGGCGGCCTGGACGTCATCGTCAAGGACGGCGCCGCCCGCCTCGCCTCCAACGGCGCCCTCGCCGGCTCCATCCTCCGCATGAACGTCGCCCTCAAGAACGTCCACGAGGTCACCGGCTTCCGCCTCTGCGAGCTCGTCAAGTGCACCTCCCACAACCAAGCCGTCGAGCACGGCCTCGGCGACGTCCTCGGCTGCATCGAGCCCGGCTACATCGCCGACATCACCGTCCTGGACGACGAGGACTTCTCCGTCAAGGCCGTCTTCGTCAACGGCGAGAAGCGCCTGTAAGGCTCCCCTTCTCCCTCCCGAAAGGCCCCGATGCGCCGGGGCCTTTTTTGTTTCCGCGTGCGCGACGCTCCGGATTGTAGTACGCTTTCCTTATCGTAATAAGGAGCCCCCATGAAACGCCTTGCCTTCCTCCTTTCCCTCCTCGCCGCCTGCACCCTCCCCGCGCAGGAAACGACCGTCACGCCCTGCCTAACCACGAATGCCGGCACCTTCTCTGTGCCCGGTGTGAACCAGGACGGCACCATCGCCATCGGCGACACGTCGTCCATCACCCTCTCCGGGGTCAGCGCCAACACCTTCTCCATCACCATAGAGGCGGACCTGCCCGAGGGCGCGAACGGCACGCTCATCGGTTGGCAGGTGAATCAAAACGGCACCGCACAGAAGGCCTACGCCCGGACGGGCAAAGATGCCTTAGGATTCATCAAGGACAGCAATACCCTCTCGCCTCTCGGCGAGACGACTTCCCCCCTTTCCTCCGGGCACCACATCTGGACGCTCACCTATGACGGTAGCGACGATGGCGCGCGCCTCTATGAGGATGGCACGCTTATCGCCCACGCGGAAGCCCTCAAGTGGAGTCAATCCGGTACCGGTTTCCCCGCCACCCAGATCACCATCGGCGATTCGGTCTCCGACCAGCCGGGGCCGCTCGCGGGGTTGACGGTCTACGCCGTGCGCGTGGAAATGGGGTCGACGGCGGTGCCAGAGGATACCTTCTCGGCGCTCTATGAGGTGCCGGAGGCGTTGTCCAAGGTCGGTGAGGCGGCGCTCCGCCACCTTATGACGCAGAATGGCAAGGTCGGCGACTTCACCGTGCCCGCCGTGACGCTCAACGGCAAAGCCCTCGACGATGCCGATGCCGCGCGTGCGCTCTGGCTCTTCGATACGAAAGGCCCTGTTGACCTCGCATGGCACGTCTCGGGCCTGACCCTCTACGAGAACGGCGTCACCCTCGCCACCATGGGCGATCAACCCGTGCACGGCGCGCTCTCCGTGCTCGAAAAGACCGCGCTCAACGACACGTGGAAACGCGTGGAAGCCACCCAAGCCGAGGACGGCACGCTCACCGTCCCGGCCGGCGGTGCAACTGCCTTCTATACTGTCCGCGCGGAGGAAGAGGCCCATGAACCCGGCCCCGTCGTCACCCTGGACCCCACGCCCGCCGCAGGGGAGGGAATGCCTTCCCAGGTCTTCCCGCCGGCCACCGGAACGGCCCCCGCCACGGCCACCCTCTTCAACTTTGCGCTGGCCGGAGGTACCTTCGATGAGTTCGGCGAGGCTCAGCGCACCGGGCTGACGCTGACGCTGGAGGGCAACGGCCTTGTGGCCGGCGGCACCTACACCCTCACCGTCGACGGCACGGCCTACACCGCCACCCTCGAGCCACTCGCCGCCGCACGGAACGCCTACGCGCTCCCCCACCCCGCCGGCACGCTCACCTTCACCGGCTTCACCCTCACCGAGACCTCCACCGTCTCGCTCTCCGGCCCCGCCGTCGCCGGACAGGTCACCGTCACCGAGAGCTCGTGGGGCCTGCCCGGCCAGTCCACCCGCGTCGCCGTCACCCTCGCCAACGACCTCGTGGAGGATGGCTTCGTGCCGGAGGAGAACACCCTTGAGATGATGAGCTACCGCATCCCGGCCCTCGCCACTGACGGTCAGGGCGGCGTCCTCGCCGTCTACGACGTCCGCTACGGCAGCGGCGACCTCGGTAGCGGCGAGCTCAATGACAAGGACTCCCCGCTCACCGGCATCGACCTGGGCGAGAACTTCAGCGCCGACGGCGGCACCACCTGGACAAAGCCCCGCCTCGCCATCGACGTCCCGAACTTCCGCAACCCCGACGGTAAGTTCCCGAACGGCTCCGACAAGAGCGCCATCACCCGCGAGATGGACCTTGGCGACGCCTCCATCCTCTTCGACCCCGCCACCCAGAAGTACTGGCTCATCGCCATGACCGGCGGCGGCCTCCACTGCGGCTACGCCAAGACCGACTGCGTCCTCTACACCCGCGGCGCAGGGGCGGACGACAAGTGGGAGGCATGGACCGGCGGGCAGGAGCAGGGCCATCCCCGCTCCGTCAAATGGCAACCCATCGCCTACGCCCTCCGCAACACTTACGGCATTGACGTCAACGAGAACGACGCCCGCGGTATCCTCGGCGGCCCAGGCCACGGCATGGTCACGCGCATCGAGCAAGACGGTCTGCCCGCCGGCACGCTCGTCTTCCCCATCCAGTGTTTCCTGCAGAGCACCAACTACGCCGGGAACGGCCGCTGCGGCGCCATCTACTCCACCGACCACGGCGCGACCTGGCGTTGCACCAACCTCACCCCCTCGGGAAGCGCCAACAACACCCAGGAAAACTGCATCATCGAGTTAGACGATGGCTCGTGGCTCATGATGGCCAAGGGCGGCTTTGCCGGCAGCCAAGGCAAGCGCCTCTTCTACCGGAGCAAGGACCACGTGAACTGGACGCTCGTGCAGACCATCGACCACATCATCCACGTGCAGGGCTCCTGCCTGCGCATCGGCGAGGTGGACGGCCAGAGCCGCTACGTGATGGCCCACCAGATTGACCCCAACACCCGCTGCAAGCTGGCCCTCATCTTCGGCACCGACGCCTCCGACCAGGACGTCGGCGTGGACTGGGACCTCGACAACCCCGTGATGATCTTCCGGGAGGGCACCGACAACAAGGGCTACGTCTCGCTCTGCCTCATCGACGCCTCCACCCTCGGCATCCTCTACGAGGCCAATTCCAAGATCTACTTCGAGCGCTTCGACCTCACCCCCTACCTCCGCTGACCCCGCCCCAGCCCCCGCGAAACCCTAAGGGGTCCGAGGCGAAACCCTAAGGGTTTTGGGCCAAACCCTTAAGGGTTTCGGAAATTCATCAGCACTTATGCAGAATCGGCCCCTTGGGCGGGGTCGATTTGGGCGGAAGTTTTTCGCCCACGGGAGGGGGCGATTTGCTATACTTCTGCATATGCAGAGGAAGACGGAGAAGGTTTGGATGTGCCGGGGGCGGGCCGTGCGGCTCTCGGCCCCCTTGGTGATGGGCATCGTGAACGTGACGCCCGATTCCTTCTTCGCGGGAAGCCGGGTGGCGGGCGCGGCGGAGGCCGCGGCGCGGGGGGCGGACTTCCAGCGTCTGGGCGCGGCGATCGTGGACGTCGGCGGGGAGTCGACACGGCCCGGGGCCGTGGCGGTCGACGCGGCGACGGAGGCGGCGCGGGTGGCGCCGGCCATCCGGGCGTTGCGCGCGGCCTGCCCGGATCTGCTGATTTCTGTCGACACGCGGCACACGGCGGTGGCGCGGGCGGCGCTCGAGGCCGGCGCGGACATCGTGAACGACGTCTCGGGCCTGGCGCCGGACGCGGGAATGGCGGCGTTGCTGGCGGAGACGGGCGCGGGCTACATCCTGATGCATGGCCGCGGCTGGACGCCGAAGGGCGAGACGGAGGCCCGCGCGGACGTGGCGACGGCGGTCGAGACGGAACTGAACGAGGCCCTGGCGCGGCTGGTCGCGGCGGGGGTGGACGCGCGGCAGGTGGCCTTCGACCCGGGGCTCGGCTTCGAGAAGGCGCACGCCGACTCGTGGCGGCTCTTGGGGGCGACGGCGCGCTTCGCGGCGGCGGAGCGGCCGTGGGTGGTGGCGGCCTCACGCAAGCGTTTCCTGGACAACGGGATGGGCGAGAGCGTAGGCGCGGCGGTCTGGGCGGCGGCGCAGGGCGCGGACGTCCTGCGGGTGCATGACGTGGCGGAGACGGCGGGGGCGATCCGGGCGTTTCTGCGCGCAAGGGAGGCGGCGGATGTTTAACGCGTGGTGGCCGACGGTGATGGACGTGCTGCAGGTGGTCCTGCTGACCACCGGCGTCTATTATGCCTTTATGTTGCTGAAGGGGACGCGCGCGGCGCAGATGCTGCTGGGGGTGGGCGCGCTCTTCCTGGGTATCTTCCTGGTGACGTCGTTCCTGGATTTGGACGTGGTGAACGTGGTGTTGCAGTGGGTCACCGTGGTGTTGCTGCTGGCGCTGCTGGTGGTCTTCCAGCCGGAGCTGCGGCGGATCCTCTCGCTTCTGGGGCGGAACACGGCGGTGCAGCTGATGCAGGGCAAGCTGCCCGTGACGCCGGACACGCTCCTGGTGCAGGCGGCGCGCGGGCTGGCGAACCGCCGGCTGGGCGCGTTGCTGGTGGTGGAGCGCGCGGTGTCGCTGGATCGTTGGTGCGAGACGGGGACGCGGCTGGACGCGCTGCTGGGCGAGGAGCTGCTCTTCAGCATCTTCACGCCGCCCCTGCCGTTGCACGACGGCGCGGTCATCCTGCGCGGGGACCGCATCCGGGCGGCGCGGTGCATCCTGCCGATCGACAACGAGCTGAAGCTGGAGGGCGTGGGGACGCGCCACCGGGCCGCGCTCTCGCTCTCGACGGAGTGCGACGCGCTGATCCTGATCGTCTCCGAGGAGCGGGGGCAGATTTCGGTGGCGCGCGACGGGAACCTGCTGCGCGACCTCACCGACCGCCAGCTGTCGCGCCTGCTGAGGGCGGCGTTCGTGCCGCCGGAGAAGCAGGGCGATTTCTTCGGGGCCGTCTTCGGGCCGCGCCACGCGGTGCCGTGGTTCCTGCGGCCGGTCGTGCGGTTCATGGGAAAGGAGCAACGGCGCGATGCGTGACCTTCGGCTGGATTCCCGTTCGCTGTGGCGGACCCTGCGGCACAACTGGCCGTGGAAGGTGGCGGCCCTCGCGGTGGCGTTGATCGTCTTCATCTCGGTGCGCCGCTCGACAAGCTACACGCAGACCCTCTCCCTGCCGGTGGAGGTGGAGACCGAGGAGGGCGCAACGGCCATCCCCATCGTGGTGCCGGGCGTGGTGGACATCACCTTCCGCGGGTCGGAGACGGCCATCCGCCAGCTCTCGATGGCCGGCGCGGAGCTGCCGCGCGTGCGCCTGCACCTGGAACAGCCGCAGGAGGGGGAGGACTCCACGCGGGTGCGCCTCTCGCGCAGCGAGGTGGAGTGCCCCGACGGCCTGCGCGTGGACGCGATCGAGCAGACGGAGCTGCGGGTCACCTTCTCGCCGCGCGAGACGCGCCTCCTGCGCGTGGCCGAGCCGGAGGTCATCGGCGTGCCGGCCTTCTGCGAGGCCCGGGTCTACATCAAGCCGCAGACGGTGGAGGTGACCGGCCCAAGCGCGCTCTTCAAGGAGCTGGACCTGAGCCGCCCCCTGCGGACGGAGCTGGTGGACGTCACGAACCTGTCGAGCTACAAGACCGCGAGCCTGCGGGTGTTGCCGCCCGACGAGCGCTCGGGGTGGTCGGTTCGGCCGGACCGCGTGCACGCGGAGGTCGTCATCCAGCGCGAGAACGGGTGGCGGCTCTTCCCGGAGGTGCCGGTGCGCGTGATGCAGTCGGCCTCCGGCGCGCGCTACGTGCCCGACGCCAAGACCGTGGAGGTGACGGCGCACGGGGTGAGCAGCGAGCTGGACACCATCGACCCGGCCGGCGTGGTGGCGCTGGTGTGGGAGCGCCCCGACGGCCTGCCCTGCGAGCCGCAGATCGTCATCCCCAGCTCCAACCGCGTCAACAGCGTGGCGGTGCGGCCCCCGCTCGTGCGGCTGCTGCCGGAGCCGACGCCCACGACCGAGGAGGTTGAGCCATGAGACTTTCCAAGGGGCAGCGCAGGTGGTTCTGCGGCGCCCTCGCCTGCGTGGCGTTGGCCGCGCTCGCCGCGATCCTGGCGGACGCGCTGCTGGCGCGCCTGCGCCCGACGCTCGACCTGAGCGCCGTCTGCGGCGAACAGACCGTCTCCGAGCGGGGGCGGAGCACGCTCATCGAGACCTCGGGCACGATCGCGGTGACGTGCGTGCTCCCCTCGGGCTCGCCGGCCGCCGCGCCGGTGGGGCTGCTCCTGCGGAAGTTCGCCCAGGCCTCGCGCGAGGTCGCCGGCGCGACGCTCGAGCTGGAATACATCGACCCGCGCGAGGACGCCGTGGCCGCGGCGCGGCTCATGGCGCAGGGCGCGGACGGCCCGGGCCTCCTCTTCCGCCAGGCCGGGCGGCGCGTCTTCGTGCCGGAGCGGGAGCTGTTGGCCCCGCAGGGCGGCGTCTATGACCCCGTCGAGGCGGAGGCCGCCGTCACCTCGGCCCTGATGCGCTTGGGCGCCGAGGGCGTGACGGTAGGGTGGCTCACCGAACGCACCCTCCCCGCCGCCGGCGACGGCGCGCGCCCGCCCTACGCCGACACCGACCCCGTGGCCGGCTTCTCCGGGCTGCGGCGGGCGCTGGAGCGCGAGGGCGTGCGGATCCGCCCGGTCTCGTTGCGCGAGGGCGGCGTGCCGGCGTCGGTGCGCGCCCTGATCGTGATGGCGCCGCGCCACGACCTCTCGGACTCGGAGCGGGCGCGCCTCTCCGAATGGCTGGACCGCGGGGGGCGCCTGCTGTGCGCCCTGCCGCCGGCGGGCGACGCGGGCCTGGGGCCGCTCTTGGGGCAATGGGGCATCCGCGCGGGACTCACGCCCGGCGTCCCGGCGCGACGCGGGATGGACGGCGCGGGCCTGGCCGACCGGCTCTCCGACGAACACCCCATCACCCGCGAGCTGGCCGGCGGCGGCACGCTCCTCTCCTTCGGCGCGCCGCGCGCCCTGTGGGCGACGCCGCCCGAGAACGGCTCCGTCACCGTCACGCCGCTGGTCTCCATCGACCTTGACCCCGCGGCCGACGCCCCCGGGCACGTCGCCACCGTGATGATGGCCGCCGAGAGCGGCAGCGGGATGGGCTCCGACCTGGCCTTCCACCGCGGCCGCGTGGTGGCGGTGGGTGAGGCCGACTTCGCCACGAACCGCTTCACGCTGGGCCACGCCTCGGCCAACCGAGACCTGGCGCTCAACGCCGTGCGCTGGCTGGTCGAGCTGCCCGGCAGCGGGGCGCGCTCGGGCGCGGGCGTCCTGCGGGTGGGGCAGGATTCGCACGCGTGGCGGCGGGACTTCGCGGTCGCCGTCCTCTTCGTCCCGATGGCGCTGTGCCTGGGGCTCTGGCTGGTCACAAGGAGACGCGGATGAGATTCGGCCGGAACATCCTGATCCTGCTCGCGGTCGTCGTGGCGCTGGCCGCCGCGCTCGTCGCCGAGCGCCTGATGCGCCCGGGCGCGCCGTTGCCCGAGGGCTCGCCGCTCTTCCCCGTCCCGCCCGAGGCCGTCTCCGCGATCGAGTGGGACGGCGAGTCCGCCGTGCGCATCCGCCGGGACGGCGAGTTCTGGCGCATGGACCGCCCCTACCCCGGCGTGCTCTGCGACGCCGCCGCCGTCTCCGCCCTGCTCGACGCGCTCCAGGCCCTGCGCGTCGACGCCTATCTGGGCCCGGCCGCGGACAGCGATTTTCGGGTGGCGCGCCACCTGACCGTGCACACCGCCGAGACCGACCACGTGCGCGGCTTCGGCGGCAGGCAGCGCATGCCCCTGGCGCAGACCCTCGCCGAGGTGGACGGCGCCCTGGTGGCCGTCGAGGCCGAGGCGGTGGCCGCGCTTCTGGACCGCACCCCCGAGTCGCTCCGCACCAAGACCCTCATCCCCCTCTCGCCGGACCGCATCCGCGCCGTGGAGTGGCTCGCCCCGCGCACCCCCCTCACGCGCCTGACCCGCAAGGCGAACGGCCAGTGGGAGGTCTCCCAGCCCTTCCGTTTCGAGGTCCAGGACGCCAAGGTCGCCGAGGCGCTCCGCACCCTCACCGCGCCCGACGCCGTGGCCGCCTACTGCCTGCCCGCCGACGGCGCGCCCACGCCAGCCGGCCGCCCGCCCGTCGACGACGAGGATCTGGAGGCGTGCGGCTTGGACGACGCGCACGCCCTGCGCCTGACCCTCCACGTGCAGGGCCTGGGCGACCCCATCACCCTTCGCTTCGGCCGGACCAACCCCGACCCCAGCCACCCCGACACCGTCTTCTGCCTGCCCAACGACGCCGAGCCCACCGCCATCGTCGCCGTGCCCCGCGCCCTCCCCGCCCTCTTCGGCCCGGACGGCCCCTTCGCGCCGGACCTCGGCGACCTCCCCATCCTCGGCGCGCACCTCGACGCCACGCGCCTGACCGTCACCCGGCGCGACGCGCCCGACGCCCCCGTCGTCGCCCTCACCCGCCGGGACGGCGGCTGGCTCCTGGACAAGCCCGTCGGCCTACCCGCCGACGACGCCGCCGTCAAGACCCTCCTCGACACGCTCGCCGCCCTCGCCGGCGCGCAGGCCGGCTCCGAGCGCCCCGCCGCCGAGCCCTTCTGCGCCATCGCGGTGGAGGGCCCCGAGGGCACGGCCACCCTGGAATGCTTCGAGGCGCCCGGCGGCGACCGCCTCCTCTGGCGCGCCGACCAGGGCCGCCTCTACCGCGTCCGCGCGGACGCCTTCCCCGCGCGGCTCCTGGAGCCCGGCCTGCGCCACGCCCTGCTCGACCGCACCGTGCTCGCCGTGCCCGCCGGGCAGATCCGCCAGATCGACGTCCGCCGCCGCGACGGCGCCCACTGCGTGGCCGCGCGCGGCACGCTCGATGCCTTCGCCTGGGAGACGCGCCTGCCCGCCGGCCTCTTCGTGGACCAGGACACCGTCAACGCCTGGCTCGCCCGCTTCGCCGACCTGCGGGCCCTGCGCGTCCTGCGAGACGCCCCCGTCGCCTTCGACGGCCTCAGCGACTACGGCCTCGAGCCCCCGCTCCTGCGCCTGACGCTCGACCTCGACGGCGCCTCCGGCGGCGCCCTCCGCCAAGTCCTCCTCATCGGCGACCGCGACCCGGCCACCGGCGCCGCGCCCGCGCTCATCCAGGGCCGGCCCATCCTCTACGAGCTCGCGCCGGAGGACGTCGACCTCCTCCTCCGCTGGCCCATGAAAGGTGCCCTCCATGACTGAGATCCCCCTTGACGCGCTGGGCGAGGCCGCCTTCGTCACCGACCCAGACTTCCGCGTCATCGACTGCAACGCCCGCGCCGTCGACCTCTTCCGCGCGCCAAGCCGCGAGGCGCTCCTCGGCCTGGACGCGACCGACTTCCCGAACGACCACGACCTCTCCGCCGAGTTCCCCACCTACCTGCGCGAGCGCCTCACCGCCGTCCCCTTCGTCGTCCTCGAGAACCACGCCAAGCGCCTGGACGGCTCCACCTTCGTCGCCGAGACCATCCTCCACCGCCTCGACGACGGCCGCGTCTTCCTCACCCTGCGCGACGTCACCGTCCGCGCCGAGAGCCTGCACCGCCTGGAGGAGGCCAACGAGCGCCTCCGCGCCGCCGTGCGCGACCGCACCGAGTTCGTCTCCAACGTCTCGCACGAGCTCCGCACCCCCCTCACCTCCATGTCCTACGCCCTCACGAACATGGGCCGCGGCCTCTGCGGCGCCCTCCCCGACAAGGCCAAGGACTACGTCGGCCGCCTCCAGGTCGACGTCAAGCGCCTCCTCACCACCGTCAACGACATCCTCGACCTCCGCCAGATGGAGAACGGCACCCTCACCCTCCGCAAGTCCTGCGTCCCCCTCGCGCGCCTCTTCGGTGAGGTCGTCGACTCCCTCTCCATCCAGGCCCAGACCAAGCGCCAGACCCTCACCCTTGCCCCGGCCCCAAAGGAGATCTACGCCGAGGCCGACCGCCACAAGATCGAGCGCGTCTGCTTCAACATCCTCTCCAACGCCATCAAATACACCCCCGAGGGCGGCGCCATCGCCGTCTCCGTCACCGCGCGCGACGGCCTCGCCCTCCTGCGCGTGGACGACACCGGCATCGGCATCCCCCCCGAGGCCCTCCCCCGCGTCTCCCAGCGCTACTTCCGCGTGGGCGACCAGGTCGCCGGCACCGGCCTGGGCCTCTCCATCGTCCGCGAGATCGTCGAGCTCCACGGCGGCAAACTCCACATCGAATCCCCCGTCCCCGGGACCGACCGCGGCACGCGCGTCACCGTCTCCCTCCCCGCCTGCCCCGGCCCCACCCTCGTCATCGTCTCCGGCGACGAGGCCTTCATCGCCGACGTCTCCCGCGAGGCCGAGGCCGTCGGCCTCAGCGTCCACGTCGACCGCGAGGCCATCGACCTGCCCAAGGGCTGCGCGGGCGTCACCCCCGCCCGCTTCCTGCTCGACGGCTCCCTGCCCGAATCCTACCTCGGCGACCTGGTCTGCCAGATCCGCGGCGACGCCCGCCTCTCCCCCACCCCCATCCTCATCCTCTCGCCGGGCATGGAGCCCAGCCGCCGCGCCGAGTACGCCCGCATGCGCGTCGAGGTCAGCCCCTGGCCCCAGGCCCAGGAGGCCCTCCGCGCCGTCCTCCGCGCCTGAGCGCGCCCCGCGCCGAAGGGCGCAGTGTCCGGGGCGTTTGGGAACACAGCGCAACACGGAAGCCTAACGGATGCAAGGAGACCGCAGATTGCGCAGATTGGGGCAGATTTGAGGGCGTGCTACCGCACGCAGGACTGTCGGAATGGCTGACTGGCAGGCATGCCCGCGCGGCTCAATCTGGCACGTCCGCAGGACGTGCCGGGGGTGCAGGGCGAACTTCGCCCTGCCGGGGCGTGGGGCAGAGCCCCACACACCTGTTTCCCCTTTCCTCTCTTCCTCCCCTTCGTCCTCCTTGTGTTTTCCCTGAAGCGCCGCGGCACAAAAAAGGCCCCCGTCCCAATCGGGCGGGGGCTTTTTCAGACCCTTTCGGGCGCCGCTCAGAACGCCTGGAAGGGGAGCGAGTGGAGGGTGTTGCCGGTGGCCACCGAGCCGTCGGGCGAGGCGGCCTGCTTCTGCAGCTTCAGGCAGGTGAGGGCCGTGAGGATGAGCGCCGCGCACGCCGCCACGATGGTGATGATGGTGAAGACCTTGGCGCCCTTGGACTCCTCCGCCACGGGGGCGGCCGGGAGGTCCGTCAAGGGGGTGAGCCCCTCATCGTCCAGGCTCTCCAAAGGCTCCAGCTCCGGCTCGTCGGCCGGCGCGGCCGGGGCCGCCGCCGCGGCGCCGGGCTTCTTCAGCGTGATGGTGCCGGGGCGCTTCAGCTTGATGGTCTTCTCCTCGCCGCCGGCCGTCACGGAGGCCATGGGCGCGGAGACCTTGGGCTTGGCGGCGCCGCCCGCGGGCGTGGCGCGCTTCAGCTTGATGGTCTTCTGCGTGGTGTTGGCCAACGGCGTGTTCGACTGGATGCCGCCGAGGACGGAATCGAGCGCGATGCGCGCGGTCTTCGACTTCGCGGCCTGCGTCTCCTCCTTCGCCGGGGTGGCGCTGGCGGAGACGGGCTTGAGCTTGATGGTCTTCTCCTCGTCGGAGGCCGCGTTCATCGGCTGCTGGGTGATCTCCGGCGGCAGCTCGATGCGCGAGGTCTGGCGCTTCGCCTGCTGGGCGGCCTCGGTGCCGTCGGCCGCGGGGGCGGCGGGCGCCGCGGGGGCCTCAGGCG
>DVOR01000216.1 GCA_018713405.1 Candidatus Spyradenecus faecavium
TGCAGGAGGTTCAGGAGATGCAGGGGGCACCCCTGCGGGACGACAAGCGAGGCCGCCAACCAAACTTCCAAGCCTCCAAACTTCCAAGCTTCCCTTAAGCTTCCTTTTGCGGTGAACGATTTTGCTTGCATGTCGTGGGGCAATATGGTATTGTTATTTCCCGCAATCGCCAAGCCTCCCGGGTTTGGACATTCCCTTTGTTTACGAGAAAGCAAGGATCAGACCATGCCTAACATCAAGAGCGCCGCCAAGCGCGTGAAGACCGCCGCCAAGGCCAACCTGCGCAACCGCTCCGTCAAGAGCGAGCTCCTCACCTACCGCAAGAAGGTCGAGGCCGCCATCGCCGGCGGCGACAAGACCGCCGCCTTCGCCGCCGTCTCTGCCTACGCCTCGAAGCTGGACAAGGCCGCGAAGAAGGGCGTGATCAAGCGCAACACCGCCGACCGCAAGAAGTCCCGCACCGCCCAGGCCATCGCCAAGATGGCGTAAGGCCGGGGTCGCCATCGGCGGCTCGGAAGGGCCATCCGGCCCATGCAGAGAGAGGGGGCGCCCATCCGGGCGCGCTTTCTCTCTTTTTTCGTGCCGGCAATCGTGGCAACCCAAGAAAGGATGACACGAAGGGAAGAAAAGACGAGAAGAAAAGGAGGAGCGGAGGAACAGAGGGGTGTGGGGCGCTGCCCCACGCCCCGGCAGGGGGAAGCTCCCCCTGCACCCGCGGCACGTCCTGTGGACGTGCCTGACCAGGACACGCCAAGCGGCGCTTCAGGAGGTGCAGGAGGTTCAGGAGATGCAGGGGGCACCCCTGCGGGACGACAAGCGAGGCCGCCAACCAAACTTCCAAGCCTCCAAACTTCCAAACTTCCTTTTTCCCTATTTATGGTATTATACGCCTATGAGACGCACCCTCTTTGCACTCGCGGCCTGCCTGTTGGCGCCCCTCGTCGGGGCGCAGTGGATGGATTATGGCGCACGGCGCCAGCCCATCCCGCCCACCGGCAACGCCGATTTGCGTTGGCTTGACGCCGCGCTCTACGACTCGGGCTTCATCTTCAACGACGAGGTCCGCCAGGCCTATTACGACCATTGCATGCGCCTGGTGACGCCCAACCTGCGCTTCAGCGAGGCCACGTGGCTGTGGCTGGAGCAGCACCCGGCGGTCTTCAACGCCGCCTTCTCCCTGGAGTACCCGCCCAACCCGAACGTCATCCACAACTTCGTCAAGCTGGCCAAGCTCGTCGGCCCCGAGTACGCCGAGAAGTACCAGCAGCTGCTCATCGCCTTCGCCGTGGCCTACCGCAAGGAGCGCCTGCTCGACAGCACCCTCACGGCCAACCGCTACGGTATCATGCAGACGCGCAACCTGACCTTCGACCCCAAGCGCAAGGCCGAGCTGGAGGAGCAGGTCAAGGCCAAGCAGGGCTGGGCCGTCAACAGCGACGTCGCCGTCCCGGCGGAATCGGCCTTCGCCCACGACGACCAGGGCCGGATGTATCAGGACGAGCGCGTGCGCCTCGACAACCTCCGCGCCCTCCACGCGCAGTTCGACCTCGGCGGGGACCAGGCCGCCAAGCAGCTCGTCAACTGGCTCAAGCGCAACGGCCGCACCCAGATCTCCGAGCTCGTCACCATGAACGCAGGCGCCCTCCGCAACAAGACGGGCGTCGACATCGGCTCGCGCGAAGTCAAGAGCCTGCCCTGGGACAAGATTGCCCACGCCGCGGAGCGTTACCCCCCGCGCTCGGCCGGCACCGTCGCCGAGAACCTCTGCCTGCGCATCATGCGCTACGAGGAGCGCGGCGCCGAGCGCTCCAAGCTCTTCCCCCTCTCCAAGGCCCCCTGGCCGCTCCTCCTCCTGCTCACGCAGAAGGACCCCGTGGACGAGTCGACCTACTGGTGGACCTACTACAAGACCAAGGGCAACGTCCCCGGCTACTCCACCTATTCCTTCGACTACACCAAGCCCGAGATCCGCTACAAGGACGCCCCCTGGGCGCCCGACGCCACCCCCCGCATCCTCTCCGACGGCGGCGTCTGCGGCCGCCTCTCCACCCTCGCGGAGTTCGCCCAGCGCTCCATCGGCACCCCCGCCGCCGGCATGGGCCAGCCCGGCCACCGCGCCTACATGACCTATGAGTACCGCAACGGGCGCTACCAGGCCATCCTTAACCACTCCGTCGACACCATCGCCGTCTCCACCGTCGGCTGGACCCTTCCGCCCCTCTACGGCCCCGTCACCGACCCCAAGACCAAGCTCACCGGCTTCGCCCTCATGACCCCGGCCAACAGCGACAACGCCCTCCGCAACAACGTCCGCTGGCACATCGGCCTCTGCGAGGCCATGAACGTCGGCCTGGCCAACTGGGAGGATTCCCGCATGGCCATGCACATCCTCGACCTCTACACGTCCAACGCGGATCCCTCCCTCAACGCCAGCGCCGACCAGCAGGAGGCCCTCCTCCGTTCCGCCATGCTCAAGTGCATCGCCAACACCGACGTCATCTTCCGCCTCGCCCAGGCCCGCAAGGGCAACGCCACGCGCATCCTCGACCTCATGGAGGGCTTCGGCAACTTCTTCGTCAGCGTCTCCGACGGCGCCACCGGCGCCACCGCCCTCGCCCGCAACACCGACTTCGGCGGCACCCAGGCCGGCGCCGACCTCACCGCCCTCCTCCGCAACCAATTCTCCACCAACGCCTCCCCCCGGAACCAGAAGAAGATCACCAACGAGTGGGCGCTCTTCGTCCGCAACGCCATCTTCCTCGGCTCCTTCACCAACATCCCCGACGCCGACGACCCCCGCTACAAC
>DVOR01000217.1 GCA_018713405.1 Candidatus Spyradenecus faecavium
GGTACGGATGCCGCCGGAGGCCTTCACCTGCACACGGCCCTGCGCGGCGTCGAGGAGGATCTGCACGGCCTCATGCGTGGCGCCGCCCTGCGGGGCGAAGCCGGTGGAGGTCTTGACGAACTCTGCCCCGGCCGCGATGGCGCATCCCACGCCCATCTGCATTTCCAGCTCGGTCAACAGCGCGGTCTCCAGGATGACCTTCACGGGGAAAGACCATGCGGCGTCGACCACGGCGCGAATGTCCCGCACCACGGCCTCTGCGTCGCCATCCTTAAGGGCGGCGACGTTGACGACCATGTCAATCTCCTCTGCACCCTCGGCGACGGCGAGCTGGGCCTCGAGCGCCTTGACGGTGGGATGGACATTACCGTGGGGGAAGCCGACGACGGCGGCCACGGCGGTGGCGCTCCCCTCCAACAAGCGCGCGGCCAGGGGCACATCCACGCTCTTCACGCAGAGGCACCCCACCCCAGCGGTGCGGCACAACGTGGCGGCCTGGGCGAGGCTCTCGTGGCCGAGTTCGGGTTTGAGGATAGCGTAATCGAGGGTCTTGAGGAAGGCGGCGGTATCCATGTCAGTCCTTGTGGAGGGTGGGTTGCAAACAGAGGGTGAGGACGTGCGCCTCGCCAGGGGCCAGGGTGATTTGCCCACCCACATGGTGGGGATTCGCGGGTTCCACGCAGACGAAGTGGCGCGGGCCCTCCAAGGGCACATCGCCCAAACCGCAATCCAACGCGGGATGCCACACCACGACGGCCGAGGCATCGTCCGCCGCCAACGCGAGGTCGCGCCCCATCACGGGGTCGCGCAGCAGGGCGACGGCGTCATCCTGGGGGTAGACCACGTCATGCGTGGCGTCGTCAGCGAAGCGGATCGGCCCCTCTTGGCCCACGCCCACAAGCGTGACCTGGCGGGCGTCGCCCACGCGGAGGTACGTGTGCAGCGCCTCGCCGAAGGTGAAGGGTACATCGTCCAAGTTGCGCGTCTGCAGGTCGACGGTGAGGGTCTCCTCGAGCGTGACGGTGAGGGTGAGGTTGTAGCGGAAGGGCCACACGGGGTCCGTCGTGTCGGCCTCCGTGAGCACGAGCGTGAGCTCGGTGCGTTGGGCGTCGACCTCCGTCCCGGCCACGCGCCACAGCGCGCGCCTGGCGAACCCGTGCGAAGGCGTGCCCGCGGGCATCCCCTCGGGCGCCTTGCCGAACCACGGCCAGCAGACAGGGATGCCGCCGCGGATGGCCTTGCCGTGGGCGAACTCGGCCAGCGGGCTCAGCCACAGCGCGTCCTGGAAACCCGGCGCGCGGTAACTCAGCACCTGCCCGCCGTAAAGCGAGACCTCGCAGGAGCCGCGCGGGCCGACCAGCACGGCCAACGGGTCGCCGCCGGGCCCCTCGCGGAAAGCGACGCGCCCGGGCGCGCCGAAACGTCGGTTCAGGAAAAGCAAATCATCCATGGCGGTCAGTAGAGTTTCTCGAAGGCGCCCTTGTCGACGCGCTTGAGCTTGTGGAAGCCCGCGGCCTTGGCGCGGTCGTCGAGCTTGGACTTGCTGCGCCCGAGGGCCGGCGCGGCGATGAGCTTCACGAGGGGCGCCCCGCACGCGGGGCAGTTGGTCAGCGGCGGATCATCCAGGCGGCGCATGGCCTCGAAAGGCTCGCGGCACTTGTCGCACCCCTGCGCGGGGTCCTTGGCTTGGTAATCGTAAATCGGCATCGGCGATCCTTCTTCCGGGGCCACGCCCCGAGCCCCCGCGCGCGACGCCACGGCGCCGGCACGGCAAGGCCATCGTTTCATTCCATGCCCTGCATTATAACACACCCACCGCAAAAGGGCACCCGGCGAAACCCTAAGGGGTTCGAGCCGAAACCCTAAGGGTTTTGACCCAAACCCTTAAGGGTTTCAGAAATTCATCAGCACTTATTTGGAATCCCCCCCCCTCAGCCCCGAGCCGGGGTGGTTGACTTCTGAGGTGCGGATGTTCGATAATAAACGCGTCGGCCCGACGGGTCTCAGCGTGGCCGGTTGTCGTCTTCCCAAACAGAACGGAGGGGTCGCATGGAACGTTCCCAAGAGCCAAAGTGGCTGGTCTGGGCGAAGGAGCTGCAGTTCCTCGCGCAGGCGGGCCTGACTTGGGCGGATTTTCTCTGTTTTTTGGAGACGGATGCAGTTCCTCGCGCAGGCGGGCCTGACCTACACCAAGGACCCCTTTGACCGCGAGCGCTTCCAGCGCATCCGCGACATCGCCGCCGAGATGGTGGCCGAGGGCGCAGACCTGCCGACGGAGCGCGTCAAGGACCTCTTCTGCAACGAGGTGGGCTTCCAGACGCCCAAGCTGGACACCCGTGCCGCGCTCTTCGACGACGCCGGACGCATCCTGCTGGTGCACGAGAACGACGGTCGCTGGTCGCTCCCCGGCGGCTGGGTCGACGTCGATCGGAGCATCGCCGACAACGCCCTCAAGGAAGTGCGCGAGGAGGCGGGCTTGGAGGCCGAGTTCGTCCGCCTCATCGCCCTGCACGATTGGCACCGCCGCAACGTCCGCGCCGCGGCCTGGAACGTCTGCAAGGCCTTCGTGCTCTGCCGCCCCCTCGGCGGCGACTTCCAGCCCAACGCCGAGACCGTCGGCATCGGCTGGTTCACCCTCGACGCCCTCCCGCCCCTCGCCACCGAGAAGAACACCCCGGAGCAGATTGCCCTTTGCTTCGCCGCCCACGCCGACCCCGCCTGGGTCCCTCCCGTCGACTGACCCCTCCCCCGCCGGTGTCGGGGGGGCGGGCTTTTGGTATCATGGGGGCCATGGAACTGACAGTAGCGGCGGCGATGATCGTGGATGCGGAAGGGGCGGTGCTGTGCGTGCGGCGCGGCGCCAAAGGGTTCCCTTCCACGGCAAACAAATGGGAGTTCCCGGGTGGGAAGCTGGAGCCGGGCGAGACGCCCGCGCAGGCGGCGGTGCGCGAGGTGCGCGAGGAGTTGGGGCTGGAGATCGAGGCCTTGGCCGAATGCGCGGCGGTGCGGCACGTCTACCCGGAGTTCGCCATCACGTTGCACGGGGTGCTGTGCGCGCCCGTGGGCGGGGGGCGGCCTTCCCCCGCCCTGCGGGAGCACACGGATTTCGACTGGTGTCCGCCGGACAAGCTGTGGCGGCATGACTTCGCGGCGGCGGACACGCCGTTGCAGGCCCACCTGCGCGAACGGTTCTTCGGGAGCCGTCTGCGGACGGCGACCTTCGGGCGGCAGGCGCGTTTCCTGCAGTCGTGCGACAGCACGAACACGGCGTTGCTCGCGTTGGCCGAGGCCGGCGCGCCCGAGGGGACGCTGGTCGTGACGGAGGAGCAGACGGCGGGGCGCGGGCGGCTGGGGCGCGCGTGGGCCTCGCCGCCCGGGCAGTGCCTGACCTTTTCCCTGCTGGCGCGGCCGAAGGCGCCGCCGGAGGTGGCCGCGACCCTGCCGTTGGTGGCGGGGCTGGCCGTGGCGACGGCCCTGCGTGCGCGGGGCTTCGAGGCGGGGCTGAAGTGGCCCAACGACGTGCTCTTGGGCGACCGTAAGGCCTGCGGCATCCTGTGCGAGGCGCAGACCTCGGCGCGGGGCATCGAGGGCATCGTGGTGGGGATCGGCATCAACACGGGGGCGGTGCCGGAGGCGTTGGCCCATCGCGCCGTGGGGCTGGGCGGCGTCGACCGGCTGGCTCTGTTGGCGGAGGTGTGCGCGGCGTTCGAGGCGCGCTACGCCAGGTGGGCCAAGGGCGGACTGCCGGCCCTTCGCGCGGAGCTCGACGCGCTCGACTGCAAGCGGGGCAAGGCAATCCTGGTGCGGCCGGCGGGCGGGACGCTCGAAGGCGTCTCGCGCGGCATCCGCGACGACGGGGCGTTGCTCCTGGAGCGCGGGGGGCAAATCGAGCCCATCCTGTGCGGGGAGATCGCGCAATGGGACTGAGGCTGGCCGCGCTCGCCCTGCTTGCCGCGGCGCCCCTGTGGGCCGCGGAGGTCTTCGTCAAGGGGCCGGAGGCCGCCCTGCCGCCGTTGACGGAGGGGGTGACGGCACTCCACCTGCGCGCCGTCGGCGCGGAACGCGTGGCGGGGCTCCGCGTGCCGGGGACCGTGCGGGAGCTCAGCCTCATCAAGAACGGCCTCGCCGCCCTGCCGGCGGGGTGCGTGCCGGCGGGGATCGCGCGGCTGTGGCTCGCCGACAACGCGCTGGAGGCGTTGCCAGCGGAGGCCGCCGGATGGACGGCCCTGGAGTATCTGAACCTGGACCGCAACCGGTTGGCGGCGTTGCCCGACCTTTCGCGCACGCGGCTGCGTTGGCTCCGCCTCAACGGCAACCGGCTGGCAGCCCTGCCGCCCCTGCCGGACACCGTCGAACGGCTCTACCTGGCCGACAACGCCCTCGCCGAGGCGCCGGCCAAGCCCGCCGCGCTCCGCCACCTGGTCCTGGCCGGCAACCCCATCAAGTCCGTGCCGGACGACCTGGGCGCGGGACTAGAGTGGCTCGACCTCTCCCGCACC
>DVOR01000218.1 GCA_018713405.1 Candidatus Spyradenecus faecavium
GCGTAGCCCCGGGCGGCGGCGGCCCAGCGGCCCTCGCGGAAGGCGCGTTGCGCCGCGTAGGCGGGGGTGTCGGCGGCGCGGAGGCCCAGGGCGGGCAGCAGCAAGAGCGCGGCCAACGCGGCGGGCCGGCCGAGGGAGAGGCAGGCGGCGGCGAGGGCAAGGAGCGCGGCCAGCGCGGCGAAGAGGGGCGTGCGGTCGGCCAGGGCGGTCTCCTCGCGTTGGCGGTTCTCGTCGGCCTCGATGCGGGCGAGGTGGTTGGCGTAGACGGCGCCGAGGGTGGTCTCGGGAGCGCCGGAGCCGGCGAGGGGGATGTAGGCGCCGCCGCTGGCGCGGGCCACGGCGCGGAGCGTGGCGTCGTCCAGGCGGCTGACGACGGGCTTGCCCTCGAAGCGCACACCCGGGACCTCGGCGCCTTGGGGGGAGCCGACGCCGACGGCGAAGATGGGGACGCCGCGGGCGCCGGCTTGGCGGGCGAGGGTCTCGGCGCGGCCGGTGAGGTCCTCGCCGTCGCTGACGAGGACGATGGCGTTGTGGTCGGTGCCGGCGCGGTCGATGGCGTCGAGGGCCTTGGCGACGGCGTCGGCGAGGTCGGTCTCGCCGGGGGGCGCGCTGTCGGGGGAGAGGCCGTTGAGCGCCTCGCGGAGGAAGGCGACGTCGGCGGTGAAGGGGCAGAGGAGGGCGCCCTTGCCGCGGAAGGCCAGGAGGGCGACGCGGTCGCCGCGCAGGGCGTCGAGCAGGTCCAGCAGGTCGGCCTTGGCGCGGCCCAGGCGGTCGGGGCGGACGTCGCGCGCGAGCATGGAGTTGGAGACGTCGACGGCGACGACGAGGTTGCGGCCCGAGGCCAGGAAGGGCTTCTCGCCGCGGCCCCAGCGCGGCCCGGCCAGGGCCACCGCCAGCGCGGCCAGGGCGCCGAGCAACAGCCCCACCTGCAGGCCCGAGCGCGGGGGCGCGGCCACGGCGCGGCGCGAAAGCGCGGCCATCCGCGCGGCCATCCGGCGGCGGAACCAGACGGCCAGCGCGCCCAGCACGGGCACCAGGAAGAGGAGGAAGAGCCAAAGCGGGGCCGAGAATCTCATGGGGCGGTTCCTTTCAGCGCGGCCTCGGGCACCCAGCCCGTCAGGCCCCCGGCGCGGACGCGCACCCAGCCGGGGACGCGCTCGCCCGTGGGCTCGGGCGGGGCGTCGCCCAGGGCGCCGAGGACGGCGGCGTGTTCGCCGGGCGCCAGGCGCAGGGGCGTGGGGCCGGCCTCGGCGGGTTCGTCGCGCGGGGTCAGGGCGAGGGGCGGGCAGGGCACGTCGCGCAGGGCGCGGGCGGTGAGGTCGAAGGCCCGCAGGGGGCGCAGGCGCAGGGTCACGGGCGCCTCGCCCTCGAGGGCGACGCAGGCCCGCGCCACCAGGCGGTCAGGCGTGCGGGAGACGACCTGGAAGGGCCAGGCGCGGACGCCGTCGGCGGGCTCGAGCGCCAGGGCGGGCGCCTCGGGGAGGAGGCCGGCGCGGGCGGTGAGCGTGGCGGTGAGGACGCGGACGTCGCCGGGCGCGAAGGTGGGCGCGTCGGCCGTGAGGGCGAGGGCGAAGTCGCCGAGGGGCGCGCCCTCGGCCTCGGGCGGGAGCGGCACGACGTCGTAGGAGAAGGCCGGGAGGTCGGCGGTCTGCGTGCCGCCCTGGGCGACGGTGCGCCCGATGCCGAAGGACTGCACGCGCAGGACCTGCGCGGCGACGCGGCCGGCGGGGATGGCGGCCAGGCGCGGGGTGGCCTCGGCCAGGCGCCAGCGGAAGACGGTGCGCCGCTTGCCGTCGCGCGTCTCGCGGGTCTGCGCGTCGGGGTTGCGCGTGGGGCCCTGCGTGACGGTGAAGGCGGGGATCTCCTCGTCCTCGTCGGTGACGAAGGTGAGGGTGAGGTCGTAGGGCTGGCCGACGTAGAGCGGCGCGGCGGGGTCGACGCCCCACGCGACGGACTCGAGCGCGGCGTGGGCGGCGGCGGCCAGCAGGAGGAGGCAGAGGGCGAGGGGGGCTTTCATGGCGCAACCTCCGTGGCGGGCGCGGACGGTTCGGGCAGGGGGGCGTGGCGGACGGCGGTGCGGACGGCGAGGGCCCACGCCGCGAGGATGAGCGCCGCGGCCAACGCCAGCGCGCGCGCCAGCCGCAACCGCCGCCACGGCACGGCGCAGAGGAAGAGGCACAGCCCCAGCGTCGCGGCGGCCCACCCGGCCACGCGCCGCCAGGCCACCCGCGCCCACGGGCGGGGCTCGGGGCGGGCGAGGGCGGCGCAGACCGCGCGCATGGCCTGGTCGCCGTCGGGGGAGCGGCCGTGCAGGCGCTCGCACCGCGTGAGCAGGGCCAGGGCGTCGGCGGGGCGGTCGGCCAGCAACGCCAGGGTGGCGGCGTTGACCAGCGTGGCGCGGGAGTCGTCGCCCGCGCGGACGAGCCCCAGCCACAGGTCGGCGGCGGCGGAGACCTCCTCGGGGCGGCCGGCCTCGAGGGCCGCGGCCCAGGCGCGGTCGCGGGCGAAGGCGTCGGGCGCCGCGGTCAAGGCCAGGGGCGTCAGGCAGAGCGCCAGCAGGGCGAGTAGGCGGAGCGTGGGGAGCAGGCGGCGGAGCGTCGCCCGGGCCTCGGGCACGTCGCCGCCGCCGGAATAGGCCGCCGCCTCGAGGCGCGCGTAGGCCTCGACGGCCTCCTCGGCCTCGGGCGAGGGGGCGAGCGCGGCGCGGAGCTCGGCGGGCGTGAGGGAGGGCCGCCCGGCCCAGAGGCGGACCGCGGCGGCGGCCTCGGCGGGGTCGGCGGTCCGCGCGAGGACGGCGCGGGCTTGGGCCAAGGGACGGCGCGCGCGGAAGGGCGCGGCCAGGGCGCGGCCCAGCCCCCGCAGGGGCGCCCACAGCAGGCGGAGGGCCAGGGCGGCGGCGCCCGCGGCCAGGCAGAGCCACGGCCACAGCGGCCATTCCCCCGCAGGACCGTCGGCGCGCGTCAGGGCGGGGGGCGGCGCCGTCGGCGGGCGTTGGGCCGAGGCCCGCACGCGCACCGGCAGCGCGGGCGCGGCGAAGACGCGGTAGGCCTTGGCGGCGCGGTCGAACCACGCCAAGGGCACGGCGGGGAGCTCCAGCAGGCCGACGCGCGTGGGCCGCAGCGTGTAGGCGAAGGAGACTCCGTCCGCGGCGTCGGTGCGCTCGGGCTCGCCCACGGCGCGGAAGCCGTCGAGCGGCGGCAGGGTCGGGGCGCGGAGCAGGGCGGGGTCGCAGTCGGCGCGCAGGGTCAGCGTCAGGCGCAGGGGGTCGCCCAGGCGGACGTTGTGCGCGTCGAGCGCGGCGACGGCGGAGAAGTCGCGGCAGATGGCGCCGACGTAGCCCTCGGGGCGGCCCTCCAGCGGCGGCTCCTCCACGCGGAGGGTGAGGGGCGCGCCCATGGCCAGGGTGCGTTTGGGGCGGAGCTCGCCACCCTCCGGCACGACGCGGGTGTCGTTGAGGACCGGCGCGGAGAAGGTGACCTCGCCGGCGCGCTCGGCGCGGAAGGGGAAGGTCAGGCGCCACAGCAGGCCGTCGCCCTCGGGCACGGGGTCGGCCAGCGTGCCGCGGTCGGTCTGGCGCAGGGGGCTGTCGGCGGCGTCGGGCAGGGGCACGCGGATGTTCGGCGCGCGCGGCACCACCCCGCGGAAGAAGTCCTCCCCGAAGAAGGGCGACAGGCGTTGCCCGCCCTGCCGGAGCGCGGGCGTGCGGCACTCCACCACCAGCGTCACAGCGTCGCCGGGCATGGGGTCGGCCGGCTCGGCGCGCATCGTCAGGGAGACCTCGGGGTCGGCCTCGAGCTCGGCCACCCGCACCTCGGGGTGCCCGTCGTATGCATGGGTGGAGCCGTCGGCCAGGCGCACGGTCAGCCGCTCCAGACGGTAGGTCCCCGCCTGTTCCGGCACCACGGTCACCGAGCGCGACCACGTGGTCCGCCCGTTGACCGAGACGGTGCCCGTGGCGTTGCCGCCCACCCGCGCCGGGAGCGAGAAGACCGGCTCCAACGCCGCGATCCGCCCCGCCCCCGTCTCCACCCGCAGCGAGAACGCGTCGCCCAGGTAGACCTCCTGCGGCGCCAGACGCACCTCCAAGCCCTGCGCCCACGCCACCGCCGCGCCCATCGCGGCCGCCATCGCCATCGACCATCTGCACATGCCCCACAGTATAGCACACCCCCCGCCGCCTGCATTCCTCCCTCCCCCCACCCGCCCCCCTGCGCCAAGGGGGGCTTCCCGAAACCCTAAGGGGTCCGAGGCGAAACCCTAAGGGTTTCGGGTCAAACCCTTAAGGGTTTCGGAAAAAGATGTGGACTTATTTGGAATCCTTCCCCGGGTCGACGGGCTTGGCGGGGAGGACGAGGCGGACGGTGAAGTCGAGGCTCTCGCCCGGGGCAAGGTCTTGGTTCAGCTCCTTGACGCCCTCGAGGGCGTAGGTCGGGGCGCCGTCGACGGCGTTCGAGGGGAGGAGGTAGCCGGTGGTGGCGGGGGCGTCGGGCACGGCCCGGAAGCGGAGCTCCAGCGGGAGCGACGGCGGCAGGCCCGGGCCGTAGGCGTAGCACAGCAGGGCGTCGGGCGCGGGCCTGTCGGGCGGGTCGATCGGGGTGAGCGTGGCCAGGGCGGGGCCGCCGCCCAGCCGGTGCACGGTGACCTCCGCCCCCGGGGCAAGGAGCGCCGCGGGGATGCTGACGTAGGTCTTCTCGCCGGTGCTGAGCGCGGCCAGCGGCTGGATCAGCACGCCCGCTTCGATGCGCCAGGGCCGGGCCAGCGGCAGGACGCGGCAGACGAAGCCCGGCGTCTCGGGGCGGACGGCCTCCATGCGGACGTCCTTCAGGGTCACCCCCGTGAAGCCCGTGGCCGCGTCGACCCCCTCGGGCGGCTCGGAGGCGGGGGCGTAAGAGAGGATGCGGCGGAGCGCGAGAGGCTTGTCTCCGGTGTTGGTGACGCGGAGCGTCTTGAGGAGGACGCCGCGGCTCCTGCCGTCGGGCAGCGGCTCCTCCCACTCGCGGTCGACGACCTCGCCCGTCAGCCCGACCTGCGGCGAGACGTCGCAGGGGAGGCGCTTGACGGTGCGCACCGTACCGTCTGGCGCGCGCTCCTCTTGGGCCGGCACATCGCCGTCCCCTTGCACGAAGGTGACCAGCGTGCCGTCGGCCAGCTCCACATGGGCGACGGGCAGGCACCCGGCCATCGCCGCCAGCGCGACACTCGCAAAGAGAAGGTTCAACGCTTTCATCGTTCCGCTCCTTTCGCCGTCATTCTAGCACATCCCGCCGGACGCCTGCGGCGTCCCGGGGAGCGACGCCGGGATATGAAAGGAGGACGGGAAAGGGGAGGTTCGCGGGTGTGGGGCGCCGCCTCACGCCCCGGCAGGGCGAAGTTCGCCCTGCATCCCTGGCACGTCCAACGGACGTGCCAAACCGAGACGCGCCAGTCAATCAGCCAATCTGGCAGTCCTGCGTGCGGCAGCCGGCCCCTAATCTGCCCTAATCCGCGCAATCTGCGGTTTTCCCCGCGTCGTGCCGGGCGGCGCGGGAGGCGGCGTCGGCGTCGATGAGGGCGCAGGCGGCGTCGGCGGCGGCGTCGGCCTCGTCGGGGGTGGCGCGGAGGTCGGCGTACTTGACGCGGTCGGCGGCGGCGAGGAAGGCCGCGAGGGCGTCTTGGGCGGGTTGGGAGACGGCGGCGCGGCGGGCGAGCCCGGCGAGGAATTCCTGGGTGGTCTGGCGGGTGGCGCGGGTGGCGTAGGCGCGCTCGAAGTAGCGGCGGACGACGTCGGTGAGGGCGTAGTAGAAGCGTTTGACGCGGCCCTGCTGGGGCAGGCGCTCGGCGAGGAGGCGGCCGAGCTCCAGGCGGGCGCGTTCCTCGGGGCTGAGGGTGCGCTCGCGGAGGGCGCGGGCGAGGCGTTTGGCGCGGGGCCAGCCTAGGAGGACGAGGGCGGCGAGCAGGAGCAGGGCGCCGAGCCCCAGGCCGACCCACTTGGCGATGACCTGCCAGGGCGGCGGCACGCGCAGGGGGGCCCAGTCGACTTCGGGGGCACCGTCGGCGGCGGGGAGGGGCGGGGGCGCGGGGAAGGCGGCCAGGCGGGTGG
>DVOR01000219.1 GCA_018713405.1 Candidatus Spyradenecus faecavium
CCCCTCGGCCGGTGACACCGCCCGCGTCGAACGCCCCCCCAAGCTCCTCACCGACCTCGCCCACATCCCCAAGTTCTACCCGCCCCGCGCCCGCCGCAACGGCTGGGAGGGGACCGTCGTCCTCGACGTCCGCGTCGCGCCGGACGGCACCTGCGCCGAGGCCTCCATCCTCACGTCCAGCGGCCACGACGTCCTCGACAAGGCCGCGCTCCGCATGATCCGTTCGGCCCGCTTCTCCCACGGCCCCGGCCGCGTCCGCCAACCCATCTCCTTCTCCCTCACGCAATGAACGCCATCCTCACCGTCACCGACCTGGTCATCGAGTATCCCCGCCCCGGCAAGCCGCCCTTCCGCGCCGTCAAGGGCGTCTCCTTCGACGTGCGCGAGAACGAGTTCTTCGGCATCGTCGGCGAGTCGGGCTGCGGCAAGAGCACCCTTGCCAAGGCGCTCTGCGGCCTTCAGCCCATCGCCTCCGGCGCCGCCGCCTTCGCCCCCATGCCCCGCGGCGCCGTGCAGATGATCTTCCAGGACGCCGTCGGCTCCCTCAATCCCCGCAAGACCATCGGCGACGCCCTCACCGAGGTCCTCGCCGTCCACGCCCTCTGCCCCAAGGCCGACCGCCCCGTCCGCGTCGCCACGCTCCTCGACGAGGTCGGCCTCCCCGCCGACGTCGCCGCGGCCTATCCCCGCGAGCTCTCCGGCGGCCAGTGCCAGCGCGTCTCCATCGCCCGCGCCCTCGCCATGGACCCCCGCGTCATCATCGCCGACGAGCCGGTCTCCGCCCTCGACGTCTCCGTCCAGGCGCGCGTCCTCAACCTGCTGGCCGACCTCCGCGCCCGCCGCAACCTCACCATCCTGCTGATTTCCCACGACCTCGCCGTCGTCCGCACCGTCTGCGACCGCCTGATTGTCATGCACGATGGCGAGATCGTCGAGCGCGGCGACGCCAAGGCCGTCTTCTCCGCCCCCAAGCATCCCTACACCCAGACCCTCCTCGCCGCCGTCCCCGACGTCGCCGCCGCCATCGCGCCCTGACGCGTCTCAGCGTTTGCGGAGCGCGGCGAGCGCGGGCACCAGCACCCAGAGCCCGATGGCCGCAACGGCCAACGCCGCGGCGCGCCCCACCCACGCCGCGACCGCCGGGTTGCGTCCCAGGAAGGCCGAGAGCCCGCCGCCGGCCAAGGCCACGCCCCCCATCACCGTCGCGGCCGCCGCCATGAAGAGCGCCCCCAGCCCCATCAAGCCCAACGCCCGCCGCCGGCACGTCTCCGGCAGGAAGCGCGGCAGGAAGGCAATGAAGAAGAGGATGACCTTGGGGTTCGAAAGGTTCAGGATCACCCCGCGCAACCAGAAGCCCCACCACGGCCGCGCCTCGGCCGCCGCGCCCCCAAGCCCCGCGCCCCACATCCCCCACGCCATATAGAAGAGGTAGCACGCGCCGACCGCGGAAATCACGTCCGCCGAGCTCGGCCACCGCGCCAGCGCCGTCGCCATCCCCAGCGCCGCCAATGTGATGTGCACGCACAGCCCGCACATCAGCCCCGCCGTCACCCACAGCCCCGCCCACGCCCCGAAGGCCGCCGACTGCGCCAGCACGAAGCAGTTGTCGGGACCCGGCGCCAACGCCACCAACAGGCAGACGCCGAAGTAGGCCGCCAGCCGCCTCACCGTTCCGCTCCCAGCAGCCCGTGCGAGGCCAGCCAATCGCGCACCACCCCGCGCGGCAGCCCCATCGCGTTGGTGAAGCTTCCCACCCGCCCCGCGATCAGCAGGTCGCCCCGCACGTTCACGTCATACGCCCCCGCCCGGTCCAGCGGCCGCGCCAGCGCGAGGTAAGCCTCCACCGTGTGCGCGTCGTAGTTCTTGAACTGCAGGCTCGTCGCCTCGATGCGGAGCGACGGCTCCTGCGCGCCGGGATAGAGCAACGCCACGGCGGTGTAGACCGTCTGCGTCTTCCCCGCGTAGGCCGTCAGCCACGCCCGCGCCTCCTCCGTGTCCCGCGGCTTGCCCAGCACGCGCCCCTCGAAGCAGACCACAGTGTCCGCGGCGATGATGGCCGCGTTCGGGTGCGACGCCCGCACCGAGAGCGCCTTGCGCCGCGCGTTCACGCCCACCGTCCCCGCCGGGTCGTCGCGCAACGTCACCTCCAGGCAGTGGGGACGACGCACCTCCGCGCGCACCCCCAGCGCACGCAAAATGGCAAGCCGACGCGGGCTCGCCGAAGCCAAGATGATTGGGATCCGTTCCATAAGACAGCCCGTAGTATACCACAAGCCCCGCCTCCGCCCAGACCCGCCGGCGCCTTTTCCCCGGGCGTCGCGGATGGGCTGCGGGGCGGGCTTCGTTGTGTTACACTGGGGCCATGACGGCAAACGGAGCGGATGGACGGTCGCAGGCGCTCCCGGCGGACTTCTACGCCGGAGACACCGTGCGCGTCGCGCGGGCGCTCTTGGGCAAACTCCTCCTGCGCCGTCTGAATGGTGCATGGGTGGCCGCCGCGATTTGCGAGACGGAGGCCTACGTCGGCCGGTGCGACAAGGCCTGCCACGCCTATGCCTACCGGCGGACGCCCCGCACCGAGACCCTCTTCGCCCCGCCCGGGACGGCCTACGTCTACTTCGTCTACGGGATGCACCACTGCCTCAACGCCGTCACCGAGCCGGTGGGCGAACCCTCCGCCGTCCTGATCCGCGCCGCCTTCCCCCTGCTCGGCCACGACGCGATGGCCCTGCGCCGCCACGGCCGCCCCTGGGCCGACCTCACCCCCGTCCAACGCCGCAACCTCCTGAACGGCCCCGGGCGACTCTGCCAAGCCCTGGCCATCGACCGCGCGTTCGACCGCGCCTCGCTGGTCGACGGCCCGAATCTGCTCATCGCCGAGGCCTCGCCGGGGCTCGGGCTCCGCGCCCTCCGCCCACGCAAGGTCCGCGCCACCCCGCGCATCGGCATCGACTACGCCAAGGAGGCCAAGGCCTTCCCCTGGCGCTTCCTCTGGGAAAGACAGACCCTCCCCTAAACGAAAAGGCCCGCCGCAAGGCGGGTCTTTTTTTGTGCGCCGGAACGGCTCACTGCGCGGGCTTCGTCACCACCGCATCGACGAGGCCATAGGCCTTCGCCTCCTCCGCGGACATGAAGTTGTCGCGATCGGTGTCCTTGAAGATGGTCTCCAGCGGCTGACCCGTGTGGTTGGCCAGAATCTCGTTCAGCGTCTGCTTCATGCGCTGGATCTCCGCGGCCTGGATCTGGATGTCCGTGCACTGGCCCTCGGCCCCGCCCAACGGCTGGTGGATCATGATGCGCGCGTTCGGCAGGGCGTAACGCTTGCCCTTCGTGCCCGCGGCCAGGAGCACCGCGCCCATGCTCGCGGCCTGACCCACGCAATAGGTCGCCACGTCGCACGTCAGGAACTGCATCGTGTCGTAGATCGCCAGCCCCGCCGTCACCACGCCGCCCGGCGAGTTGATGTAGAAATTGATGTCCCGCTTCGGGTCCTGCGACTGCAGGAACAGCAGCTGCGCGATGACCAGGTTGGCCACCGAGTCGTCGATCGGCCCACCCAGGAAGATGATCCGGTCCTGCAACAGGCGCGAGTAGATGTCATACGACCGCTCGCCGCGCGAAGTCTGCTCCACGACGATCGGCACCAACATGTTGTTCTTGGTCTCTTTCATGAACACTCCTCTGAATGACCCCATAGTATACCACATCCCCGCCCCTCCCCGCCCACGCAATCCAGGGCGGATTTTCGCGCGTGCCGGCGCACGCCTCGCGACCAGTCAAGGCAAAGGCCCCCTCATCGAACCCCAAGGGTTCGGCGGCGAAACCCTAAGGGTTCCGACCCCAAACCCTAAGGGTTTCGAGGCAAACCCTTAAGGGTCTCGGAAATTCATCGGCACTTATGCAGAATCGGCGGATTGTTTGCGGCGGCCCGGAGGGCGGAGGCGTGCAGGAGCGGCGGGGTTTTGGTATTGTAGTGCGGTTATGGCGTTGGAAAGAAAGAGGCGTTTGATGAAGCCGTTGCTGATTGTGATGAGCGCGCCCAGCGGGGCGGGCAAGAGCACGCTGTGCGATTTGTTGCTCCAGGAGTTCCCGGAGATCACCTATTCGGTGTCTTGCACGACGCGGGCGCCGCGTGGCGAGGAGGAGGATGGGGTGGATTATTTCTTCCTCTCCAAGGAGGAGTTCGCGCGGCAGGAGCGTGAGGGGATGCTCCTGGAATCGGCGACGGTGCACGGGAACCGTTACGGGACGCCGGCGGGCCCGGTGCGCGAGGCGTTCGCGGAGGGGCAGAGCGTGCTGATGGACATCGATGTGGTGGGGGCGGATTCGGTGCGCCGCTTCGTGGCGGGGCTGCCCGAGGACGACCCGCTGCGGGCGGGGTTCGTGGACATCTTCATCGAGCCGCCGAGCCTGGAGGAGCTGCGGAGGCGGCTGGTGGGGCGCGGGGAGGATGCGCCGGAGAGCATCGAGGTGCGCCTGGCGAACGCGCAGGGCGAGCTGGACCGGGCGCATGAGTTCACGTTTCGGGTGGTGAACGACGACCTGCAGGTGGCGTACCGCAAGCTGCGGGACATCGTGCTGGTGAAGGGGGGTGCGCTGTGAGCGTGCGGGTGGCGCTGGGCGTGACGGGGGCGATTGCGTGCTACAAGGCGTGCTCGCTGGTGCGGTTGATGGTGCGCGAGGGGTGGGAGGTGCGCGTGGCGGCGACGCCGCGGGCGTTGGATTTCGTGGGTGAGATCACGTGGCGGACGCTGTCGCAGCACCCGGTGGAGACGGATGCCTTCGCGGCGCGGCCGGATTGGCACCCGCTGCACATCGAGCTGGCGCAGTGGTGCGACCTCTTTGTGGTGGCGCCGTGCTCGGCGAACACGATGGCGAAGCTGGCTCATGGGCTGGCGGACAACCTGCTGACGCAGGCGGCGCTGGCGTGCACGAAGCCGCTGGTGTTGGCGCCGGCGATGAACGGGGCGATGTGGGCGAACCCGGCGACGCAGGCGAACGCGGAGGCGTTGAAGGCGCGCGGGGCGCGAATCTTGGACCCGGAGGCCGGCGAGCTGGCCTGCGGGGTGACGGGCACGGGGCGCCTGCCGGAGCCGGAGGCCCTCTTTGAGGCGTTGCGGCGCATCGCGGGGGAGCGCGCATGAAGTGCGAGCTGTGCCACGAACGCCCGGCGGAGACGGTGCTTTACCGGAAGGGGAAGAACGGGAAGCGCGAGGAGCTCTATGTCTGCCACGCGTGCGCGGAGCGGGAGCGCGCGTTCGGGGAGTCGCGCGGCATCCAGGTGACGGCGATCGACGCGGGGGCGCAGGGGGGCGACTCGCCGATGGGCGAGCTCTTCGGGCGCATCGGGAAGCTGTTGGAGGGGTTGCCGGGGCAGGACGGGGACGACCGCGAGACGCGTTGCCCGGGGTGCGGGACGACATTGGATGAGATCCGGACGGTGGGGCTGATCGGTTGCCCCGTGTGCTATCGCACCTTCGGGAAGGCGCTTCGTGCGATGCTCGACGAGTGCCAGCTGTGCCACACCTATCAGGGCGACCCGTTGCCGGGGCAGGCGCGCGCCGCGGGCGTGCGGGAGCTGGAGCGGCGCCTGGCCGAGGCGTTGAAGCGCGAGGATTACCGCGAGGCGAAGCGGTTGCGCGCGGAGTTGGCGCGCCTGCGCGAGGAGGAGGGCGGCCATGACGACTGAGCCGACGGCGGCGGGGCGGAACCTGCGCCTCTTCTGCGTGAAGACGCAGATCTCGCTGGTGCGCAACGTGCGCGGGGCGGTCTTCCCCGGCGCGATGGGCGAGCGCGCGGCCAAGGCCTTCGGGAAGCGCCTGCAGGCGGCGGTCGAGGCGCGCGTGCGGGTGGAGGACCTGACGGACGACGACGACCTGGCCGAGATGGCGGAGGTCTACCACGGGCTGTCGCCGCGCAGCGAGCGCGGGCCGGGCTACCGTCTGCTGAAGGCGACGGCGGCGGACGGCGAGACGACGGTGTGGTGCGAGGTGATGAGCGCGAACCACCTGACCTTCTCGGTGAGCGGGGACTTCCTGGATTTCGAGGAGAAGACGGCGCTGCTGCGGGGGTTCGTGGACGCGTTGGCCGAGCCGCTGGAGTTCGTGAGCTCGCGCGAGCTGGGCTATCTGACGGCGCAGCCGACGTTGGTGGGGACGGGGATGCGCATCCGCACGTGGATGCACCTGGGCGGGTTGGCGCACTTCGGCTACCTGCGTGAGCTGTGCAACGCGGCGGAGGTGAAGGGGACGCTGGTGGAGCTGGAGCACCCCGAGACCACGCCGCCCGGGAGCCTGGTGATCCTCTTCAACCGCTTCTCGCTGGGGGCGACGACGGCGGAGATCGCGCGGCGCTTCAAGGCGTTCCTGGAGCGGGTGTCGGAGCAGGAGACCGAGGCGCGGTGGCGGCTGTTGCGCGACGAGCCCTTCGTCTTCCTGGACCTGCTGACGCGGGCCAAGGCCGTGCTGAAGGCCGCCACGATGATGAGCGAGGCCGAGGCGCTGGATCTGCTGTCCGACCTGCGGCTGGGGCTGACCACGGGCGCCATCACGGCGCGCAAGGTGAACCCGCTGGACCCGCACTGGTTCGACGACGCGAGCGACCGCGTCTTTTACCGCGTGCATGGGCGGGCGTTGCGGCGGAAGCACCCCCTGCCGCACGACGTGGACGACTTCCAGCCGTGGCGCGAGGAGGCGTTGCGGGCCGTGTGGATGCGGCCGCTGGCCGGGTTCTCCCTCTCGCGGGAGCTGATCGAAAGGGCTGACGAGCAATGAGACGCGTGCTTTTCCTGGCGGCGATCGCCCTGTGCCTGGCGGGCCGGGCGTGGGCCGAGGACGCGACCGCGGGGCTGACGCCCCGGCAGGTCCTGACCCAGGCGCGGGAGATGTTCCCGCGCGAGGACTTCACCGTGACGGGTGAGCTGATCACCGCGAAGGCGCGCGGCCTGGAGGAGACGGCCCGGCCCTACCGCTTGGAGCTGAATTGGGCGGGCGAGGAGCCGACGGCCACGTGCGCGCTGCTGCTCTCCCGGGACGACCGGACGGCGTTGCTGAAGGCTGAGATGCGGCGCGTGGGCGGTGCGCCGAGCCTGACGTTGGTGCAGGACGACGGCACGCGCGTGGAGGGCGTGAGCCTGAACACCCCCATCGGCGAGAGCGACCTGACGTGGGTGGACCTGACCTTCGACTATCTGTGGTGGCCGGACGTGCGGGCGCTGGCCGAGGCCGAGCTGGAGGCGAAGGGCATCCCCACGCGCCGCAGCAGCCGCGATTGCCTGGTGCTGGAGGCCAAGCCGCCGACGCCCGTGCAGGGGTTGACGGCGGTGCGTCTGTGGGTGGACAAGGGGACGGGCCTGCTGATCCAGACCGAGCAGCTGGGCGCGCAGGGGCAGCCCGCGCGGCAGATGTACGTGCAGCGGCTGGGGCGCGAGAACGGCCGCTGGGTGCCGCGGGAGTTCCGCGTGCGCCGCCTGGGCTTCGACCGCGTGACGAAACTGACCGTGGAGAGCGTCCGCTCCGAGGCGTTCTCGGCGAGGGAGGCCGACGATGAGTGACCGTGCGGGGCAACCCTTCGTGACGTTGACGCCGACGCAGAACCGCGTCGTCGCGGCGACGCTGACCTTCTTCTGCGCGGCCGCGCTGGCGGTGGGGGTGGCGGCGCTGGTGTGGTTCGGTCTGCGGGTGATGGGCTATTTCCTGCACATCGTGGGGCCGGTGATCGTGGCCTTCTTCCTGAGCCTGCTGACGCGGCCGTGGTACGCGTGGCTGCGGGGCTTGTGCGGCGGGCGGGACTTCCCGACGGCGATCGCCTTCGCGGTCTCGTTCCTGGTGCCGCTCGCCTCGTTGGTCTGGTTCTTCGGTTCCTTCTTCTACGAGCAGGCGGTGGCGCTGGCCGGGTCCCTGCCGGTGTGGCTGGAGCGGTTGCGCGCGGCGCTGATCGAGGCCTTCCCGAACGCGAAGGACGTGGTGCAGGGCGTGTTGCCGACCCTGCCGGAGCTCTTCTCCGCGAACGGGGCGAGCTTCGCGCGGCTCGCCGAGCGCGTGGCGGACACGGGCATCTCGATGGGCGGGATGGTGCTGGCCGTCGGCGGGGTGGTGGTGGCGTCCGGCACCAAGGCGTTCCTGTGGCTGCTGACCTTCTTCTACTGGATTCTCTTCGTGATGCAGAAGCCGATGACGGGGGAGGCCTTCGCGGCGCGCCTGCCCTTCCTCGGCGAGCGCGGCCGGGCGGTGGTGGCGCGCCACTTCAGCATCTTCAGCGACATCGTGGTCTCCTACTTTCGCGGGCAGATCATCGACGTCGTCCTGCAGGGGCTGCTTTACGGTGCGGGCTTCCAGTTGCTGGGGTTGCCCAACGGCTTCGTGATCGGCTTCGTGCTGGGGCTGATGAACCTGATGCCCTATGTGGGGGCGACGCTGGGGCTGTGCGTGGCCCTGCCGGTGGCCTTCCTGGAGGGCGGGCTCTGGCTCACGGCCGGGATCTTCGCCGTCTTCTGTTGCGTGCAGACGTTCGACGGCTACGTCATGCAGCCCTACATCCAGGGCAACCGCATGAAGCTGGCGGCGTGGCAGATCGTCTTCGCCCTGCTGTTCTGGACGCAGCTGGGCGGGTTCCTGGGCCTGCTCCTGGCCATCCCGCTGACGGCCTTCGTGAAGGCCTCGTGGGGCGGCTGGCGGGCGGTGTCCGAGCGGTTCGTCGGGGTGGACGGGAAGAAGGAGGCCGGTCATGAGTGAGTTGGCCGTGGCGCGGGTGTTGGTCGCGGCGTTGGCCGTGGCGTTGTTGGCGTGCGGCGGGTTCCTGCTGAGCCCGGCCTCGACGCGTGCGGTGGCGGCGTTGCCGCGGGCGCGGCGGTTGGGGCTGGCGCTCTCGGCGCTGTGCTGGGTGTGGGTGGCCGCGCAGCTGGCGATCCATCCCATCGACTTCCTGGCCTTCCTGACGCCCTTCCGGACGGTGGTCGGCGCGGCGGTCTGCCTGGCGCTGACGTGGGCGCTGCTGGGGAACCTGCTGTGCGCCCGGGCCATCGGCGGGTTGCTGATGCTGTGGCCGATGCCGGTGATCCTGGCCGTGCGCGAGCAGGTGACGCTGTGGCGCGAGGTGCCCGTCGTGCTGGGCTACCTGAGCCTGACCTTCGGCATGGTGGTGGTCTTCTACCCGTGGGTCTTCCGCCTGTGCTGCGAGGCGCTTTCGGAGCGGCGGACGGTGCGGCGCATCGTCGCCGGGTGCCTGTTGGCGGCGGGGGCGTTCACGGTGTGCGTCGTCTTCGCGCTTGGGGAGGTGATCGGGCAATGAGCAGGATTCTCTTTTTCTACGTGTTGCGGTCGTTCGCGGTGCCGGCGCTGATCTGCCTCTTCGGCCTGTGCGCGCTGACGCTGCTCTTCATGAGCTTCGACCTCATCGGGGCCTTCTTCGACGAGGCGTCCGTCGTGACGGCGCGCGTGGCCGTCGACTTCCTGTGGGGCACGCTGTCGATGTACCTGGAGTGGCTGCTGCCGGCGGTCTTCCTGCTGGCGACGCTCTACACGATGTGGCAGTTCTGCCGGCACAGCGAGCTGATCGCCATGCGCGCGGGCGGCATCGGGCTGGGCGTCATCGTCGCGCCCATCCTGCTGACGGCCCTGGTCGCGGCGGGGCTCTCCTTCGCCAACACCGAGCTCGTCAAGCCCGTGGCAGCCACCCGCGCGCTGCTCATCAAGGACAGCGACTTCAAGCAGACCGGGCGTGACCCCATGCCCGCCGGCTTCGCGGCTCCCGGCAACGACCACGCCTGGAGCATCGGCCGGATGGACCTCGCCGACATCGAGACCCTGCGCGACGTGCGCGTGACCTTCATGCGGCCTGACGGCTCCATGCAGGTGACCTACGAGGCGCCCGAGGCCCGCTGGGTCGACGGCACCTGGTGGCTGCAGGGCGGCGTGACCTGCCTCTACTACGACGAGCTCAACCGCCTGGAGCCGGCGCGCACCCGGCGCCTCCCCAACCAGCCGCTCGTCCGCGCCACCGAGACGCCGCGCCAGATCCTCGCGCAGAACTTCGACGCCGCGCTCGCCTCCTTCGCCGACCGCAAGGCCAACCGCAAGACGCGCGAGCAGAGCGGGATGACCACCGAGCAGAAGAACGAGGACTCGTACGCGACGTACAACCACTTCGCGGCGCCCTTCGCCATCGTGCTGGTGACGCTCTTCGCCATCCCGGCGGGCATCGCCTCGGGGCGGCAGTCGGTCTTCCGCGGCATCCTGCTGGCCATCGGCCTCTTCATCGGCTACTACGCGCTGACCTTCGCCGCCATGTTCCTTTCCAACAACGACATCGTCAAGCCGGCCCTGGCCGTGGCCCTGCCGTGCATCGTCTTCGCCGTGGTGTCGGTGGCGCTGTTCAGGAAATTGCCCTAAGGGAGGAAGCCGCCATGCCTCGATCCAGAGCCACGATGAAGGGCGTCCCCGGCGACGCCGCGCGCCGCAGGGGCCTGCGCCGCGTCTTGGTGCCGGTGGCGTGCTTCGGCGTCGTCTTCGGCTTCGGCGTCGGCCTGGCGGTCGGCGGGGTGGGGGCCCTGCCCTGGTGGGTCGGGGTGGCGGTGCTGGCGCTCGCCTTCGCCGGCTTCCTGGCCTACTGCCGCCGGCAGCCGACGCTGGTCTATGGCTACTTCAAGGGTGCGCGCGGCGAGGAGATGGTCGCCGGCGAGCTGGCCCACCTGCCCGCCTCGTGGACCATCCTCAACGGCGTGCTCCTGCCGGACGGCCGCGACGTCGACCACGTGGCCGTCGGCCCGCAGGGCATCTTCGTCATCGAGACGAAGCACTGGAGCGGCGAGGTCTCCGTGGCCGGCGCGCAGATCCTGGCCAACGGCCGTCCGCTGGAACGCTCGCCCGTGGAGCAGGTGCGCCGCGCCGTGAACGCCGTCGCCCGCGCCGCGGAGGTGCGCCCCGACGCCCTGCACGGTGTGCTCTGCTTCGCCGGGCCGCAGTTCGCCGACGCCCCCACCCACGCGGACGAGGTCTTCGTCTGCTCCTATCTCGATTTGGTCTCGGCCATCTCCCTTGGCCCCGCGGTGCTCGACGCCGCCGCCGTCGCCCGATGCGTGGCGCGGCTGGGCGCGCTCACCCTCACGGAAGGACTGTGACATGACAAAACGCCTCCTCCCCGCGCTCCTCGCGCTTCCCCTGTTTTTCGCCGCGGCCGCCTTCGCCGGCGTCCCGTCCGTCGCGCCGGAGCCCGTCTACCCGGAGATCGCCCGCCGCGTGACCCGCCAGCTGGGCTACAACCACCTCTCCGGCGAACGCTTCGACGACCGCCTCTCCGCCCTCGCGTGGACCAACCTGGTGGACTCCCTCGACTTCGACCACACCCTGCTGACGCAGGAGGACCTCGCCCGCATCGAGGGCAAGAAGACGCAGATCGACGACATGATCGCGCGCGGCGACCTCTCCTTCGGCTACGACCTCATGCAGCTGGTCCGCGAGCGCCTCCTGGAGCGCTGCGACTTCGTCGAGACCGTCCTCAAGGAGCCCGAGCCCTTCGACTTCACCACCGACGAGACCTACGTCTGGAAACGCCGCAAGGCCGAGCGCCCTGCCGACCGGGCCGCCCAGCGCGAACTCTGGCGCACCGCCCTCAAGAACGAGTACCTCGCCCTCACCCTCGCCAAGCAGCTCGACGCCGAGGAGGCTGACAAGGAGGAGCCCAAGGAGGAGGAGAAGCCCGACTACATGGACGAGGACCTCAACGAGCCCGTCCCCGTCATCCTCTCCAAGCGCTACGCCGCCCTGCGCGACGCCTACGGCGAGATGGATTCCGAGACTGTCCTCCAGCGCTACCTCTCTGCCATCGCCAACGCCTACGACCCGCACACCGACTACATGTCCCCGATGAACTTCGAGGACTTCAGCATGGAGATGAACCTCACCCTCTGCGGCATCGGCGCGACCCTGCGCTATGACGACGGCGCCGTGCTCGTGGCCGAGCTCATGGC
>DVOR01000220.1 GCA_018713405.1 Candidatus Spyradenecus faecavium
GATGGCGCCGCGTTCCTTCAGCCGCCCCAGGCATTGGCAGAGCTCGGAGATCGGGTCGGTTATGAGCTCGCGATCCAACTTCCGCGCGAGGCGCTGCTTCAGCGCCTCGCTCCACTCCACCCGGCTCATCATGAAGACCGTGAAGCGCTTCAGCTCCCGGTGCGACGCCACCGCCTCCGCCCACGCCACAAAGACGTCACGGATGTCCTCGGGCGTCTGCGCCGCCTCCACCCCCTTCAGCGGCTCATAGATCGCGTGCTCGCGCTCGATCAGCTCCGCCAACAAGTCTTCCTTCGACTTGAAGTGCCAGAAGACCGCACCCTTCGTCAGATGGATGCGCCTGGCGATGTCGCTGAACGTCGTCAGCGCGTACCCACGCTTGGAAAAGCAATCCAAGGCCACCGACAAGATGGCCTTCCGCGTCTCCATCGCTTCTTCTTTCGTCCTGCGCATGATGGCGTTCCAATCGAAAAGACGCCGCGTATTATACAAACCTTCCAAAAGGTATGCAACCTCTTTTTTGCCTCCTCTCCCCCACCCTGCACACCCCCGTGCACACCCCGCCCCCCCTCACGGCGCGGCGTGGCGCAGCCACGGAGGCGTCTCATATGGATAGCTGTGGGCATAGAGATATTCCGGGGCGATGTCGATGGTCCCGTCAAGCCACGTCAGCGTGCCGCCGGCCACCTTCGTGCCACGCCAGACGGCCTCCTCGCCCACGGGCGCCAGGGCCGGCCCCCACCCGGCCACCTCCTGCGTGTCCACCAACCGTTCCTCCCCGGAAGAGAAGGTGACGACCAGCATCCCCGTGTCCAAAACCCGCACGGCCTTCACCGTCAGCCCCTCCCGAGGCGAACCCGCGTACACAATGCCATCCACTTCGTACATCTCGCACCTGCCTTTCTCAGCCCAACGGGGCGATCCGCCCGGGATCCTCGCCGCGGACGGCCCGGTTCCACGCCCCATAAAGCGCCTCCTCATGCAACGCCAGCCAGCCCTGGAGCAGACGAAGCTGGCGCGCGGGGAGCGTCCCTTCCAGCAACTCACCGTCTATGCCGACGCTCGCCGTGAACTCCCCGTAGACGACGTGGACGTGCGGCTTGTTGTGTCTGCCGACGTCGTGGTACTGCATCCTGACGATCAATCCCAAGAACCTGGCAAGCTCCGGCATGGACGCCCCCTTTCCCTTATAGTATAGCACACCACATCCCGGTGAAACAAAGACGGGGCGGTGGGCCGCCCCGTCCGGTGCCGGGATGGCCGGGCCGTCACGCCCAGAGCGAGGCGGGATACTCGCCGGCGGCGACGAGCTTCTTGATGGCTTCGACCACGATGGGCTTGTCATCGCGATAGGTCACGCCGAACCACGTGCTGTCGGTGGGCAGCACGTCGACGGTGGCCTGACCCTCCTTGACGAGCTCGTCGACGTAGAAGGGGATGTACCACTCGGCCTTGAGCTGACCCTCGTGCACGTGGAACCACTCGGCGAAGCGCTCCTCCATCCCGTCGAAGAGGGCGGGCGTGAAGCCCCACAGGTTCAGCGAGACGCGGCAGTCGCCCTTGAGCGGCACGGGGTTGGCCGGGTCCTCCTCGTTCTGGATCGCGCCGTCCGGCTTCTTGGCGATCTTGGTCATCTCCGTGACGCCCAGGAGCTTGCCGTCGGGGGCGACCTCGCAGATGCCGCGCGCCACCGAGCCGTTGTCCGAGAGGGTCTGGTCCAGACGGTAACCGACCATCGCGAAACGCTTCGGGCGGGCCTCCGTGTCGACGGAAGAGAGGAAGTCGGCCAAGCGCTTGAAGGCGTCCGAGCCATAGAAATCGTCGGCGTTGATGGCGGCGAAGGGCGCGTCGATCACCTTGCGGGCCGAGCGGATGGCGTGGGCCGTGCCCCAAGGCTTCTCGCGGCCCTCGGGGAAGGCACACCCCTCAGGCAAGTCCAGCGGGTCCTGGAAGGCGAGCTCGATCTTGATCTTCCCCTCGTACTTCGCGACGATCTTCTCGCGGAAAGCCTCCTCGAAGTCATGGCGGATGATGAAGACGATCTTGTCGAAGCCCGCGCGGATGGCGTCATAGATGGAATAATCCATGATCGTCTCGCCCGAAGGCCCCACGGAGTCGATTTGCTTGAGCCCGCCATAACGGCTGCCCATGCCCGCGGCCAGGATCAAAAGCGTCGGTTTCTTGTTCATGTCTGTCCCTTCGTTTGGTTACGAACTGTATCCTTAGTATACCGCACCACCCCCCCGCACCGCAAGCCCCCTCGTTCCCGAAACCCTAAAGGGTCCGACCCGAAACCCTAAGGGTTTTGCGGTGGAACCCTAAGGGGTTTGGCCCAAACCCTTAAGGGTTTCGCAAAAAGATGTGGACTTATTTGGGATGGGGCCCGACGGAAGGCAGGGGGCGGGTCATTGGGTGAGGGGGGCGAAGGTGGCGGGGATGAGGGCGGCGAGGGGCTTGGGCGCGAGGGAGACGTTGAGGCCGATTTGCCCGCCGCTGACGTAGAGCTCGGGGAGGGCTTCGGCGGAAGCGTCGATAAAGGTGGGAAAGTGCTT
>DVOR01000221.1 GCA_018713405.1 Candidatus Spyradenecus faecavium
GGTGCGGCGTGAACGACCTGCCGCTGTCGCTGGTGCTCTCGTGGTACGAGCAGAAGGCGGTGTGCATCCTGCTGACGCTCCTGCACTTGGGCATCCGCGGCATCCGCCTGGGGCCCACCCTGCCGGCCTTCGTCTCGCCCAACATCCTGGCCCTGCTGGCCGAGAAGTACGCCATCGCCCCCATCACCACGCCGGAGCAGGACCTCGCCGCCATCCTCGGCTGAGGGGCGCTCTGAGCGCGAAAGGAACCAAAAAAGCCCCGCGGCCGAAGGGTCGCGGGGCCTTTTCGTGCCCGGGTGCGTCAGAGGATGCCGGAGGTGGTGTCGGCGTCGGGCGCGGGGCGGGAGATCTTGGGGCGGGCGCCGAAGAGGGCGGTGCCGATGCGGACGTGGGTGGCGCCTTCCTCGACGGCGACCTCGAAGTCGTTGGTCATGCCCATGGAGAGGTTGGGGAGGTCGACGCCGAAGCGGGCCTCGAGGTCGTCGCGCAGGGCGCGGAGGCGGGCGAAGTGGGGGCGGGCGTGCTCGGGCTCGGGGTCGAAGGGCGCCATCGTCATGAGGCCGGTGAGGGTGAGGGCGCGGGAGCCCTCGAGGACGTGCTCGACGAGGGCGGGGAGGGCCTCGGGGGTGACGCCGTACTTGGAGGGCTCGCCGGAGACGTTGACCTCGAGGAAGATCTCGGGGCGGGCGCCGGCCTGGCGGGCGGCGGCCTCGAGCGTGTCGAAGAGCTTGGCGGAGTCAACCGAGTGGATGGCCTGGAAGAGGCGGACGGCGTGGCGGGCCTTGTTGCTCTGGAGGTGGCCGATGAGGTGCCAGTGGGCGGAGGAGGGGCAGAGGGGGATCTTCCAGGCGGCCTCCTGGACCTTGTTCTCGCCGAAGAGGGTCATGCCGGCGTCGATGGCGTCGCGGACGACCTCGGGGCCGTGGGTCTTGGTGACGGCGACGAGGGTGACGTCGGCGGGGTCCCGGTGGGCGCGCCGGGCGGCGGCGGCGATGCGCGCGAGGATGGCTTCGTGGAGGGGGATGAGGTCGTTCATGGCTCAGTGGAAGGCTTGGCGCATGGCGAGGGGCGGGCGGCAGGGGCGGCCGGTGGCCTTGTGGACGAAGGCGAGGTCGACGGTGCCGTCGAGGACGAGGTCGCCGGCGGGGTTGAGGATTTCGTAGCGGAAGCGGACGGTGGCGCGGGGGGGCTCGTCGACGTAGACGTGGATGTCGAGGACCTCGTCGTAGCGGGCGGGGTGGTGGTAGCGGAGGTTGACGGCGACGACGGGCGTGATGACGCCCTCGGCCTCGATGGCGGTGTAGGGGCCGCAGGCGGCGCGGATGGCTTCGCCGCGGGCCTCCTCGAGGTAGAGGAGGTAGTTGCCGTGCCAGCAGACGCCCATCTGGTCGGTCTCGCCGTAGCGGACGCGGACGCGGTGGAGGTAGTGGTAGGGGAGCATGGTCACTCCTTCTTCTTGGAGGTGCGCTTGGCGCCCTTGGCGGCGCGCTTGGCGGGCTCCTTGATGCCGTACTTGGCGGCGAGCTCGACGTAGCCCGGGACCTGCGCGCGGTAACCCGCGACGAGGCGCTTGAGGGCGGCGAACTGGCGCTCGGTGAGGAACTTGCGGGCGGTGAGCTGCTCCTCGAGGCTCTGGACGAAGGCGCGGTCGTCGTAGACGCGCTTGCCGCGGGTGACGGGCTCGTTCCAGTCCTTGACGGCGGCGAGGGCGTCGAGCAGGGCGCGGGCGTCGTCGGGGTTGGCCTGGTCGGTGGCCTGGCCGGGCTCGGCGATGCGCTTGAGCATGACCAGCTGCTTGGGGGAGAGGTCGCCCTTGCGCTCGTACTGGATCTTGACGGAGTCGCAGAAGCGTTGCTCCCACGCGGTGAGCTCGCGGCCGTCCAGGGCGGCGAAGAGGCGGCGCACCTCCTCGGCGTCGACGACGGGCGGCATCTCGATGGCGTCGGCCAGGCCGGGGAGCTGGTCGCGGTAGGAGACGGCGATGCGGGTGAGGATGGCGAGCTGGGTCTTGGAGAGGGGCTCGCCGGCCTCGAGCTGGGCCTTCATGTCCTCGTAGAAGGCCCGGTCGTCCCAGGTGATCTTGCCCGACTTGCCGACGGTGGGGTCGCGCCAGGCCGCGACGTGGGAGAGCTGCTCCATGACGGGCGTGACGCGGGCGGGGTCGGCGGCGAGCCACTCGGTGAGCTTGGCGTAGAAGTCGGCCACCTCGCGCTCCCAGTCCAGCGCGCCCTCGGCGACCTTGTCGAGCGCGTCCTCCATCTGCGCGGTGAACTCGACGTTGACGAAGTCGGGTGTCTGCTGCAGCAGGTAGTCGGTGGTGGCGATGCCCATCTCGGTGGGGGTGAGGACGTGGCCGCGGCCGCTCTTGACGTACTCGCGGGCGAGCAGCGTGCGGATGATGGAGGCGTAGGTGGAGGGGCGGCCGATGCCGTTCTCCTCGAGGGCCTTGACGAGGGAGGCCTCGTTGTAGCGCGCCGGCGGCTGGGTCTCCTTGCCCTCGCAGAGCCACTCGTCGCAGGCGACGACGTCCCCGACGTTGACGAGGGGCAGGCGGTCGGCGTCACCCTCCTCCTGGGGCAGGGCGCGGGCCTTGTCCTTGTTGTCCCAGACGGCGAGGAACCCCTTGAAGAGGACGCGCTGGGCCGAGGCCGTCAGGCGGTAGGCGTGCTTCGTGGGCGGGGGCGTGGTGGGCTCGAAGGTGAGCGTGGTGCGCTCGACCTTGGCCGGGGCCATCTGGCTGGCCACGAAGCGCTTCCAAATCAGCTCGTAGAGCTTGGCCTGCTGGGGCTCCAGCCCCTCGATGCGCGGCTTGGTGACGTCGGTCGGCCGGATGGGCTCGTGGGCCTCCTGCGCGTTCTTGACCTTGTTGCCGTAGAAGTTGGGGCTGGCGGGGACGCACTCGCGGCCGAAGAGCTTCTCGATCTCGGCCTCGACGGCGCCGCGGATGGAGGCGCTGACGGTGTAGCCGTCGGTTCGCATGTAGGTGATGTGCCCCTCTTCGTAGAGGGCCTGCGCCAGGCGCATCGTCTGGTCGGGGGAATAGCCCAGGTTGGTGGCGGCGGCCTGCTGGAGGGTGGAGGTGATGAAGGGCGGCTGCGGGCGGCGCGTCATCGTCTTGCGGTCGATGCCCGCCACGACGGCGTTCCTCCCCGTGAGGTCCTCGCGGTAGGAGTCGGCCGTGGCCTCGTCGGGGATGCCCTGCACCTCCTTGTCATACGCCATGAACTTCGGGGCCTTGCCGTCCACCGAGGCCAGGCGCGCCACGAACGTGGTCTGCCCCTGCGACAGCCGCGCCCCGATCAGCCAGTACGGCGTCGGCCGGAAGGCCTGCACCGCGCGCTCGCGGTCCACGATCAGCCGCAGCGCCACCGACTGCACGCGCCCGGCGCTCTTCGCCCCACGCACCGACTGCGAGACGAGCTTGGAGAGCTTGAACCCCGAGAGCCGGTCCTCGATGCGCCGCGCCTGCTGCGCGTCCACCAGCCGCTGGTCGATCTCCGTCGGGTGGGCCAGCGCGTCGAGCACCGCCCCTTTCGTCACCTCGTTGTAGCGCACGCGGTAGAACTTCCGCTCCCCGGGCACGTCCTTCAGCACCTCGCGCAGGTGCCACGCGATGCTCTCGCCCTCGCGGTCAGGGTCGCTCGCCAGATAGATCGTGTCGGCCTTCGCCGCGGCCTTGCGCAGGGAGTCCACCACCTCGCGCTTGTCGCGCGGCACCTCGTAATGCGGGGCGAACCCGTTGGAGACCTCCACCCCCAGGCGGAACGTCGGCAGGTCACGCACATGCCCCACCGAGGCCATCACCTCCGTGTCCGCCCCGACGTACGAGGCGATCTTCCGCGCCTTGCTCGGCGACTCCACGATGATCAACGATCCATGCTTCTTCTTGCCTGCCATGCCGCTTTCGTCCTTTCCAGCAATCCCCATAAGAAATAGCACCTTCCCGCCCCCTTTGGCAAGTTTTTTTTTGCTGTGCTATACTGTCCCCATGCAAGAAACCGCACATCCCTGGGCCATCCTCGGCGCGCTCGACCGCGAGGTCGCGCTCCTGCGCGAACGCATGGCCGTCGACCGCACCGAGCGCGCCCTCGGCACGGAATTCGCCTTCGGCACCCTCCTCGGCCGCCCCGTCGCCCTCGCCTGCTGCGGCGTCGGCAAGGTCAACGCCGCCGCCTGCGCCACCTGGCTCCTCTGCGCCCGCGGCTGCGGCCTCATCCTCAACGCCGGCATCGCCGGCGCCGTCGGCCACGGCCTGCGCACCCTCGACGTCGTCGCCTCGCGCGAGCTCTGCTTCCACGACCAAGACCCCGTGATGCTCAAGTACTTCCCCGCCCGCCGCTTCTTCCCCGGCGACCCCGCCCTCCTCGACCTCTGCCGCCGCGCCTGCGCCCGCCCCGGCGTCCTCCAGGGCGCCTACCGCGAGGGCCGCGTCGCCACCGGCGACCGCTTCGTCGCCGACCGCGCCACCCGCGACCGCATCGTCGCCGACTGCGCCCCCGACTGCGTCGAGATGGAGGGCGCCGCCATCGCCCACGTCGCCTTCGCCGCCGCCAAGCCCTGCCTCGTCATCCGCACCATGAGCGACTGCGCCGACGACGACGCCGACGACGTCTACGACGACTTCATCGAGCGCGCCGCCGACCAATCCGCCCGCATCGTCCTGGCCATGCTGGAGGAGGCCCGGGCGTGAGG
>DVOR01000222.1 GCA_018713405.1 Candidatus Spyradenecus faecavium
GCCGCCAAGGCGCGGGCGGGGGCGTTGCGCACGAAGCGGAGCGTGACGCGGCAGGCCACGGCGAAGGGGAGGCCGAAGCGATCGGCCAGGACAAGGGCAAGCCAGACGGGTTGGGCCAGCAACAGGCCCAAGGGAATGAGGCCAAAGAGGCTGACGGCCGCGAAGAAGAACGTCACGGCCCAGAGCGTCAGCCCAAGCCAGAAGGCCGCGGCCAGGCGCGGGCCTTGGAGGCGTTGGGCCAGGAAGGCCTGGTCGAAGACGGGGGCGAAGGGCGTGCCGGCCAATGGGTTCGCGCCGGCGCGGCTCGGGTTGAGGTGCCAGAGCCACATCACGGCGGCGGGACCGAGGAGGATGCCGGTGAGGCCGGCCAGGAAGAAGAGAGCGGCGAAGATTGCCTCAGCGACGGGATTGGCGCAGAAGAAGCGCCAGCCGCCACGGAGGTCAGCAAGGAAGGCGTCAAGCATGGCTCAGAGCTGCCACTCGAGGTCGTCGTTGCCGACGGGGAGGGTGACGCGGTTGAGGGGAAGGCCGTCCGGGCCGACCTTGTCCCTGGCGGCGGGCGTCTCCTGCGGGGCCTTGCGCTTGGGCAGGGCGGGCGCGGTCGGCTTGACGGCGGGTTTGGGCTGCGCCTTGGCCTCGGGGGCAGGCTTGGCGGCGTGTTTGGGCGCCTCGGGCCGGCGCGTCTCGGTCGAAGCCGGGGCCTGGGGACGGGGCGCGGGCTTCTCCGCCTGAGGCTCGGGTGCGGGCTTGGCGGCGGGTTGCGTCCGCACGGGGGCCGGCGCGGAGGGCTGGGTTTGGGTCTGCGGCACGGGAGTGGCAGTAGGTTTCTGCTCTTCGGCGGCGGTCTCGGCGAGGCGGGCCTCGAGCATCCGCTCTTGGAAGTCGAAGGTGCGCTGGGCCATCCAGACGACGACGCCGCAGACCATCGCGACGATGAGGAGGATGGCTCCGACGACGATGAGCAGGGCGGTGGTGTTAGGGTTCTTCTGCTGTTCCATGGGAGGGGCCTTTCTGGGTGCGGAGGCGGAGTTGGCCGCAGGCGGCGTCGGCCTGGCGGCCCCGGCTGCGGCGCATGGTGGTGTGGATGCCGGCCTTGAGCAGGGCGTCGAGGAAGGCAAGGCAGTCGGCGTGGGAAGGGGTCTGGCCGTCGAACTCGGCCACGGGGCTGAGGGGGATGAGGTTGACGCGCGCCTTGCGGCCGCGCAGGAGGCGGATGAGCTCGGCGGCGTGGGCGGGGCGGTCGTTGAGGCCGCGGACGAGGGTGTATTCGTAGGTGATGATGCGGCCGGTGGCGGCGGTGTAGGCATCGCAGGCGGGGAGGAGCGCGGCGAGGGGCCAACGGCGGTTCACGGGCATCAGGCGATCGCGGATGGCGTCGTTGGGAGCGTGGAGAGAGACCGACAGCTCGAACTGGACGCCCTCTTGGGCGAGGCGCTCGATGCCGGGGACGACGCCGCAGGTGGAGAGGGTAATGTGGCGGGCGCCGATGTTGGGGCCCTGCTGGCAGTTGAGGACGCGGAGGGCGCGGAGGACGGCGTCGTAGTTCATGAAGGGCTCGCCCATGCCCATGACGACGATGTTGTTCGGGTAGCGGCCCTGGGCGCGGGCGAGGGCCATCACCTCGCCCACAATCTCGGCGGCGGTGAGGGAGCGGACGCAGCCGAGCTGGCCGCTGGCACAGAAGGCGCAGTGCATGGCGCAGCCGACCTGCGAGGAGACGCATTGGGTGACGCGGCCGTCGGCGGGAATCCAGACGGTCTCGACGCGTTCGCCGTCGGCCATCTCGAGGAGGTACTTGACGACGCCGTCGGGGCCCGAAGGCGTGCGGGTGACCTCGCGGGGGAGCGTGAGAGGGGCGAGGCCGTCGAGACGGGCGCGGAGGTCGGCGGAGAGGGTGGTGAGCTCGGCCCAGGCGCCGATGCGGTCGCGGTAGAGGCCTTGCAGGATCTGCTTGGCGCGGAAGGCGGGGAGGCCGGCCTCTTTGCAGAGGGCGGCCCAGTCGGCGGGGAGGAGGCCGTAGGCTTCAGTCATGGGTGGGGCCCTCGACGGTTTGGCGGCCTTGGACGGCACGGCGGAGGGTGAGCGGGTCGGCGTAGGAGACGCCGGAGCCGCAGGGCAGGCCGAAGGCCAGGCGGGTGAGGCGCACGTCCGAGTCGCGGAGGCGCGCGGCGATGTAGCCGGCGGTGGCGTCGCCCTCGAGGTCGGTGGAGAGGGCCAGGAGCACCTCGCGGATGCGCTCCTCGCGGACGCGCTGGACCAAAGCCGCGATGCGCAACTCGCCGACGCCGGTCTGTCGGCCGGGGGAGAGCTTGCCCATGAGGGCATGGTAGCGGCCGCGGAAGGCGCCGGAAGTCTCGATGGTATGGATGTCGGCCGGGTCCTCGACCACGCAGAGGAGTCCGTCGTCACGGTCGGCGCGCGTGCACAGGGCGCAGGGGTCCGCATCGTGCGTGGTGAAGGCGCCGCACTTGGAACAGAGGCAGACGCCGGCGCGGGCCTCCTGGAGCGCCTGGACGAGGGGGTCGAGCAACGTCTCGGGCCGTCGGACGAGGGCGAGCGCCGCACGCTCGGAGCTGCGCCGGCCGAAGCCAGGCAGGCGCGAGAGGGTGTGGATGAGGTTGTCGAGCGGCTCGAGCATGGCGGCTTAGCGGGCGCCGGGGAGACCGGGGAAGCCGCCTTCCTTCATCACGCGCTGCATCAGCTGCTGGGTCTGGGTGCGCACGTTGGCGACGGCGACGTTGAGGACGGTCTTGAGCAGGGTCTCGAAGCGCTCGGTCTTGCCGGCGCGGAGCTCGGTGAGGGCCTCGTCGGTGAACTTAATCTGGCCGATGGAACAGTCGCCCTTGACGGTGACGGTGATGCCGCCGTTCTGGTGGGTGTAGGAAATCTTGTCGATCTCGGCTTGGATGCGCTTGGCTTCCTTGCGCGCCTGCATGGCCTGCTTCACTTGGTCCAACATGCCCATTGGGGTCCTCGCTTTCGTTGTTCAGATTCGCACGTGCCCGCCGAAGAGGCGGAGCGCGACGTTGACGATTTCGTCCACGTATTGCCCGTCGGAGTTCTGCAGGGGCTCGGCGGGGACGGGCGCCGCCGCGCCTTCGGGAAGGGGATTCTCGTGGAGGAGGCAGGGCTCGAAGGCCGTTTCGTCCTCATCGGGGACGAGATCCTCCTCCGCGGGTTTCGGGGGAAGGGGGGCCGCCGGGCGGGGAGGCTCGGC
>DVOR01000223.1 GCA_018713405.1 Candidatus Spyradenecus faecavium
GGGGCGTGGCGCCGCCGCTCTGGGCGCGGGCGGCGGTGCGGCGGTCGGCGGCGGCCTGGCGGGCCTCCTCGGCGGCCTTGGCCTGGGCGTCGGCGCGTTCCTTGGCGGCGGCCTCCTGCGCGGCCTTCTGCTCGGCGGCGGCCTTGGCCTTGGCCTCGACCTTGAAGCGGCTGGCCACGCGGCCGTTGATGAAGATCACGTTGCCCTGGCGCGTCACCTCGTAGGGCCCCTTCACGTAGAGGCCGTCGATGAAGAGCGCGCCGGTCTCGACGCGTTTGCCCGTCTCTTCCTTGCCGAAGAGCTGGATGGCCATGTCGGAGACCTCCTCCGCGGCCGTGGCCCATCCGGCGCACGCCAGCGCCGCGACCATGAGAACCCGTTTCAGCATCGCGCGTCCCTCGCCTGCGGGTCGCCGCCGCGCGCCCGCGTCAAGATAAAAAGCCCCGTCCAGACGTATCGCTTCCTTCCCTGGAAGCCCTGGGTTTTCAAGTGACGGTTCATCCCCCCGGCTTCGGGTGCGCTCGCGCGCGCCATTCCACCGAGGGATCCGATCCATCCTAAAGACGTGTAGGCCAGAGAAACATCAGCCAATTCGCGTTTAGGACAGGGCCCACTTCCGTTAGCCGCCGGAGCGGCAAATCCTGCGCTCAGCCCTCGCGGATCTCCACGTTGAGCTCCTTGCGGAGCGCGTCGACGATCTTGGCGAAGGCGGCGTTGACCTCGGCGTCGCGGAGCGTCCGCTCGGCGGAGCGGAACTCCAGGGCGTAGCCCATGGAACGCTTCCCGGCACCGATGGCCTTCGACATGAAAATATCAAAAAGGCGGACGTCGGTCAATTCCTTCGGCGCGGCCTTGCGGATCGTGCGGACGATCGTCTCGTGCGTCAGCCCGTCGGGGGCGATGAGGGCGATGTCCTTGCGGCTGGCGGGGAACTGCGGCACGGGCTTCAGGCGCGGCAGCGCGCCCAGGCCCTTGGTCAGCTGCGCCAGGTCCAGCTCCGCCACCACCAGCGGCGTGTTCAGGCGGTAACGGTGGCGCTGGGCGGCGCTCACCGCGCCCATCAGGCCCACGCGCTTGCGCCCCAGGCAGATCGCCACCGCGAAGCCCGGCGCGAAGGCGGGGTGCTTGCAGGGGAAGAAGCCGAAACGCGGCGCGTGCAGGCGCTCGCACAGCGCCTCGATGACGCCCTTCAGCCACAGCAGCGCCTCCTCGTCCTTAACCGGCTCGCGGGTGTGCAGGGCGTCGCGCCCGAAGGGCCCCATCATGCCCAGCGACACGCGCTCGGCCTCGGCCGGCGCGCCGCTCTTCGGGTCGACGGAGAAGACGCGGCCGATTTCGAAGAGCCCGCAGCTCTCCACCTGGCGCGCGGCGTTGCGCCCCAGCGAGGCGATGAGCTGCGGCAGGAGGGTGTCACGCATGACGCCGTAGTCGGCCGAGACGGGGTTGGGCAGGGCCAGGCGGTCCTTGGCCTCCGGGTCGAAGGCGTCGAGCTCGGCCTTGGAAAGGAAGGAATAGTGCATCGCCTCGGTCAGGCCCAGGGCCAGCAGGGCGTGGCGCACCGCGCGCTTGGCCTGGTAGTCCGCCTCCGGCAGGGGCGAGACGGAGGGCGCCGAGGGCATCCGCTCGGGCACGGCGTCCAGCCCGTTCATGCGGGTGACCTCCTCGATGAGGTCGGCCTCGCGCGTCAGGTCATAGCGCCAGCTGGGGCTGCGGAAGACGCCGCGCTCGGCGTCGCCCCCCACCTTCTCGATGCCCAGCCCCGTGAGGATGGCGTCCACCTTCTCCGGGGGCACGGGCGTGCCGATCACCTCGTCGCACCGGCGGTAACGCAGGGCCACGTCGATGGGCGCGGGGTCGCGCGAATCCACGTCCACGACGCCCCGGCACGCCGTCGCCCCGCCGAGCTTCACCAACAGGTGGATGGCGCGGCGGCTGGCCAGGTCGGCCAGGCCCTTGTCCACGCCGCGGGCATAGCGGTAGGTCGCCTCGGAGGTCATCCCCAGCTTGGTGGCGGTGAACTTCACGCTCGCGGGGTCGAAGAGAGCCGACTCCAGCACCACCGTGCCGGTGGCGTGCTCAATCTCGCTCTCCTCGCCGCCCATCACGCCGGCGACGGCTGTGGGGCGCTCGGCGTCGGCGATGACGAGCATCGACTCGTCCAGCGTCCGATCCGTGCCGTCCAGCGTTCGGATGGTCTCGCCGGGCTTGGCCAGGCGCACCACGATCTCCCCGCCGCGCAGCGTGGCGTGGTCAAAGGCATGGAGCGGCTGGCCCAGCTCCAGCATCACATAGTTCGTCACGTCCACCGCCAGGCCCAGGCTGCGCTGGCCGCACTGCTCCAGGCGGCGCGCCATCCAGTCCGGCGTCGGCGCGTCCGGCGGCAACCCGGTCACGACGCGCGCGGTGTAGCGCGGGCAATCCTTCGGTGCCTCCACGCGCACCTTCACATACTTGCCCACGGGCTCCTCGCCCTCGGCGAAATCGGTCGCGGGCTCCGCGAGCGGACGCCCCAGGAGCGCCCCCAGCTCACGCGCGATGCCGCGCACGGAAAGGCAGTCGGGGCGGTTCCACGTCACCTCCAGGTCATAGACAGTGTCGGCCTCGGGCATGAAAGGCTGCACCGGCGCGCCGGCGACGGCCTCGGCCGGGAGCTCCCAGATGCCGTCGTGCGCGCCGCCCAGCCCCAGCTCGTCCTTCGAGCAGAGCATGCCGAAGCTCTCCACGCCGCGCAGCTTCCCCTTCTTGATGGCGAAGCCCTCCGGCCCGGGCATGACCGCGCCGATCTTCGCCAACGGCGCCTTCACGCCCACGCGCACGTTCGGCGCGCCGCAGACGATCTGCAGCGTCTCCGTGCCGTCGAAGACCTTGCACACGTGCAGGTGGTCGGAATCCGGGTGCATCTCGCACGCCGTCACCTCACCCACCACGAAATGGCCGTCCAGCACCGTCCCGGTCTGCTCGATGGCCTCCACCTCCACCCCGGAAAAGGTCAGCAGATCCGCCACCTGCTGCGGCGTCTGGTCACGCAGGTCCACAAACTCATTCAGCCAACTCAACGGTACGCGCATTGTCCATGCTCCTTGCAACAAAAAATCGCCCCGTATTCTACCACATTCGCGGCGCCCGCGCGGCAACCCCGCCCTGTCCAGGGGCATCCGAAGAAAGACTTCCCGCAAAGACGATCTGGCGTGGGAACCCTGTGGGATCCATTGCTCCCGTTGGACGCGCCGCCTTTGGGATTTTCACGCCATCGCGCCACAGGAGAGGCGATCAAAGGGGGGAGTCGGAAGCTTGGAGGTGTGGAAGTTTGGTCAACACCTTTGTCCCCCGACACCATAGGTCAGACCGGAGAATCGTAGAAACACGCACACGCGAGGCCGCGCGGCAAAAGGGGCCGAAGACCCGCCGGCCAAACCGGCAAAATAATGGCAATAATTATATCATACTTTTTCGAGAAGTCAAGCGCAATTTTTAAGAATCTCGGTCGTGTTCGGGGAAAGGTTGGGAACGCAGAACCCCACAGAGGAAAACAGAGACTCAAAGAGGCTTGCATGACGCAAGAGAACCGCGGATTGGGGCAGATTCTGGGCGTGCCGCGGGTGCAGGGGACGAAAGGGTGTGGGGCAACGCCCCCCTCGATTCAATCAGTTAAACGGCCAATCTGCCAATCCGTCAACTTCGCCCTGCCGCACCCGCGTTCGCCCGGGCGCTCACACGTCGAGGGCGGTATGGAGGGCTAGGGGCGTGGTGGACAGCACGCGGGCGGCGCGCCAGGTACGCGGAGACTCGACGTCTTCGGAATGGCCTCCTTGACGCCCTTGGCCTCGTAGAGGTCGTAGAGCTTGGGCAGCCCCGTCTCGGGGTTGATTCCCCCCGCGGCGTTGTAGGATATCCGCGGGGTCTTGGCTAGCCCGGCCTCGATGCCGTCGTTTAACCCGAAGTCGCTGACGATCCACTCGAAGAGAACGTCCTCCTTGTTCACCCTGCCCGAGGGGATGGCCTTCTTCTGGGCTTCTTCACGCTCCAGCTGGGCCCTTGTTCACCCTGCCCGAGGGGATGGCGGTCGTGCCCGAGAAGTCGTGACACCGCAGGATGGTCACCACGCGGTTGATGCGGTCAAGCCCTCACACCCATTGCATTTCCCGTGCGACTTCCCAGAACGTGTGACCACCCCAAATCGCGGCTTCCAAAAAGGCCTCGATACAAGCCTCCGGGGAATCTTGATCGGTCTCAAAGATGACCGCATCGAGCCCATCACGCATCCCCTTAAGGCGATAAATCTCAAAGTGGGACTTCCGCGTGAGTTTGTCAAGACAAGGGCCATTGAAAAAGTAATACCTATTTTGGAAACATACCATTGCATCGCCATAGGTGATGGTCTCGCGAAAAAGCTTCACTTCTTGATTGTCCATCGCAAATCCTCCCCGAAAAAGCGATTAAACCTCTTGTACTCGAGCTCTGTCAACAATCTTGCAGGTGTCCGATTGCGAAAATCGTTTGGCGGATAAGTGTGGATATGCAAGATTGGCTCTCCTGTCGAATCAAGCATACGTTCAGGATGATAGGCGATTTCCCATCGAAGAAGATGGTGTCTATTATACAGTCGCAACATCCGGAATCTACCGTTCTCATCTTGCAAAATATACCCTTTGCTTCTGTGAGATTCCTCCGGAAGTTTCCCATGTAACGGCGCAATGGGGCGTAGGATAGGTAATCCGGAAAGATGGCCAATTGTCTCATAGCACTGCTTGACAGTCTTGCCCAATGCGTAAGTTCCTCTTCCTCCCATGTCAATCCCTCTTCTTTCTCGGATACTCATAAGGATACACAATCAACGATGTGGTCGCAGGGGCCATTCCGATAAATGGGGTCCCAACACATAGAACGAGACGCGGATGAATACGCTCCAGTAACACATTATACCCACGCATAAAGAAGGTCTCGGCCTCATGCCCTCTTTTACATCCAACAGTAGACACCGCAACGACAGAAGAAGGTTCAAGACCATCGAAACAAAAAGTAAAACTTTCAGGTCCACTCCATGTAACACTCGGAATTGCCGTAAGGCCATGAGACTGCCAGAAGGCTCCCACCCATCGGCTTCTAAAAACAGCACAGATTTGTATGGGGCGTGGCATTTCGCGATAGGTGGAATTGTCCGGAGTAATGAGGATTGAATATTGAGAATACTTTTCGAGAGTCCTCTCCGGATTTTCATATATGTTAGGAATATGTTCATCGCCGACAAAATGGTGAACGCCAATTCTATCGCAAGAACGGGAATCATTCTTACGCGCCGATGAACAGGGAATCCAAGTAATTGACCTTAGCCGCTCTGCCGTAATGGACTCAGAGTCATGTATTATGGGAATGTCCGAACGTTCGTCACTAGGAAACCCATCGCGGAGGAATAGTGGATTTTCTCTATGCTTTTGAGTTGTCATACGTCGATTTCCTTTCGTCAAATACAATAAGATGAGAGGCCACAATTGTGTCGATCAAACGGCAACGTTTGGCCCGATGGCGCCATAATAACCAATGGGTGAAGCCTAAATCAAGACTTCAGGAGGCTTGTCGCGCAATAACTGCCGCTCGTAACCCTGGGGACCTCAATGGGTCTTCTCCTTATTGGCATAGGCGCGCTCCTGGCGGGTCGGGAGGCGGATCAGCGGCACCTGCTCCTCCGCCGCGAAGGCCTCCACCTCCGGCAGGATTTTGCCGAAGTGGAAGACATTGCGCGGGCGGAGGCGGTAGATGGCGGCCTTGAACCCTTCCACGAAAGCGACCTTGTCCGATTTCGCGCGAATGCACCCGTGCGACGAGACCGCGATGGAGGTGCCGTCCGGAACCCCTTCGAAACAGAAGTCGTAGGAGCGTTCGTCACCCCACGAGACATTCGGCACCACGCGGATCCCCTCGCGCTCGAACCAGTGGTCCGTCACGCGGTTGAGATAGACGCTGTACCGTTGCTCCGGGAGTGGCAGGTCCCGGTAGACACTGTGATCCACGCCAAAGACACCGCCATAGGTCTTGAGAACCCTCAAGATCTCCTGGCTCCGTTGCGGTTGATAAAGGGGCAGGAAGCGATGGTCGTGTACATAAAAGTGCAACCACGTCTCCGCGTCGTGCGCATCGTTGCGATGATCGTAACCAATCACCGCCTTGGGCGCCGCCTCCAAAACCGTCCCCTGTACCAACGGATTCTCCTCAAAATGCGAGAAGTGCGCGTCTTGAATCAGATCGATTAGGAAGAGCCTGTCCAACTGTCTGCTTGCCATTGTCCTTCTCCTTTCAGAGGTCAATTGCCTCATAGTCCGTAAAATCCTCCGGAAGCCTCAGTTCCTTGCCCGGGGTACGCGTGATGTCCCAGATGGTTCCCCAGCCCAAACCGCCTTTGTCGAACAGCAGGGTCTCGTCTTCAAGCACGAGGGCGATGGCACGCGGTTCGCGCACATAGACCCAGTCTTCTTCCGGCAGATCGACAGGGGCATCCGGGTTCTCACGCGGGTCGTTTGCCCAGAAGTTTTCCAACAGCACCACGACACGCTCAATCCTCTTGCCGATGCGATGGGCACGTCGATGAAGGGGGATGCGTGTCTTGTCGGGATGGATGATGTCGCCGATTCGTCCCTCCGTCTCTGAGCGCGTGCAACGCCTCACCGTCATCAGCGTGATGTCATAGCTGTTCGTGATTGGGTCGTAAACAAGCGGATGGCGAAAGCCCTCGTCATGAAGCTCCGCGATGACATCCCCCACCTCGGTTCGCACCACAAAAGAGACAAACGCGCCATCCCGCAACCAACGATTATCCGTGAAAATCGCGACTAGCTTTTCCCCCTTCAGTGACCGAAGGGCCTCCAACGATGTTTCCGAAAGCAGATTCTCTACCTGTTTCATGATTACCTCCCTTTCTCAAAATGGATTTTCTGCGACCGAACCACAGAGCTTATACGATGAACAAGGTTGATATCGACTGCCGGGCTTCCATCAGAAGATGAAACCTCACGATACACAAGAGTTGTGCCATCAGTCAACACAACTCTAATTCCCTTCCCATCACCCAAATCCTTTCCTTCACCCGCTCCTTGTGCAATCTGCTCAAAGAACCGACACGCAGTCTTGTTCGGATTATCGCTTTTAATCCGTCGGACCTTTCCCGTACTCCCCTTTACACCAAAATATCCACTCGAAGAGAGAGGAAACTCTTTGGTTACAGATGGAAGATTGTCCACCAACGATCGCGTTGGCGGCCCTGCGTACGTGTTCAAGTAACGCTTGATTCGCCCCTTTCCCATCACGCCCTCCTTTCAGCCAAGTCCGCCGCATGACGACGGGCCAAAGCCAGGAGAGCCAACCCGAACGAGCACGGCGCAAAGCCGCCCCATTCCCGTTTTCCCCGCCCAAAAGGCGAGGGTTCGCGCGGATTCAACCGCGCACTTCCAGTAGGATGCATCGCTGCTCCTCCAGTGTCGCTGATCCAGCGGCCAGGGGATCACTTGTCCCCTGCACCGCTTGACCTGCGAGGAGCGAACGTGCTATCCTAAAGAGTGCTGAGTCTGTCGGGTAGCACGTTTGCTTCTCACAGGCGCCCGGGTGTGGATCCGTTCTGCGCCCGGGCTTTTTGTTTAGAGCGGCCTGTCCTCCTCTTGCTTCCCGCGCCGCTTGATCAAGCGACGCGTCAGCTTAAAGACCGGTTGCCCCTCAAACGTCTCGTCCAACATGACGATGTCATAGGCCACCGAGTGCTCGGCGTTCCGATAATCAATGCCACGCTGATCGAAAAAAGCCTTCATGTCCACCGTGAAATAGGCCATGGATTTGCGGACCTTGAACCCACGCTCATCCTGCATGCCCTTCAAGACGACCACCGCCAAGTCCGAACTGTTGCACTCCGACACCAACAGCCTCGCGCCTTGCTCGAGCCTCATCAGCTCCGCCGCGTTCGCCGTGAAGCCCAGTTTCCCAGACTTTTGTATCGTTGCCTTGCATCGTCTCTTTGCGTACGAGCGTGCATCCACAATCCTCTTTGCGTCGAAAATCATCGCCAGTCCTTTCCGTTCACGTGCCCAGTATAGCACAATTTCATACCTTCAGGGATGCAAGAAGAAAATCGAGCCCCCGCCTCATATCCACGAGGCCCCCTAGACCGCCGGCCCCCGCTGTGGCCATCCTGCGGACGACCATCCAGGACATTGAATCTCAGTCGCTTCTCCATACTCGAGAATCTCTCCCAAAAACAGGGCGAATTGTAGCAAAAATCAAAACGTCAAGCAAGCCAAGCGTGGGATGGCGTACGATCCGCGCACAAGCGGCACGGCGGGATTCGCACAAACATCACAAGAGCCGTGTGCCGCTCCCCTCTACGCAGTTGTCCCGTCCCCAAGCGTTTCTCTCTGCGGCTCATCCCGCAGGCACAGTCCCATATACTACCACTTCCCTCCCCACCCCCGTCAAACCCACCCACCTCCGCAAAGCCGCTCTTGCGCGGGCGTAAATGGACGCTCAAGGAAGACGTCCTTGTTGCCTTTAGCCGGTTTGCTATCGTGGTGTCGATGAACGGAGCCTCCCTTCTCATCTCCTTGATTCGTGTCCGAGAGCGGAAACCCAGTCGCCGTTCTTTTCTTAAAGGCCCTAAAGTAGACTAATCGGTTTGTTATAATGAGGGAGAGCGAGGCACCCATCTCTTCCGAGCCGGCGTGAGGGACTGATGCGCGAGAGGTCGACCGTCGATTAGCATTGGCCTTCTCTCCCTCGCTCTCCCTTATCTGCCCCATCACTCCGGCGCTTGGTTGCCTTGGCTTCCCCACCGCCGAGACATCCGTTTGATTGTCACGGATAAGTTTTGCTATCTTCTTGCTGTTGGGTCCGTCAGAGTAGCCACGTCGGTCAGCAGGTTTCTGTTGAAGCGTGGTGGTCTTGGCGGGCCCCCTTTTTGGGTCAAAAGACACAATCCTACATAACTGCTCTTGCGTGGAGCGGTTTCGTCCCACAACCCCCTACTGTAAACGACAAGGCGCGAAACGGAGGGCGGCAGTCACAGGGGCGACTGTTAGAGTCCGAGCGTTTTGCGCCCTCATTTCACGTCTTTGCAGTTATCTGCTCTTGCCAACGGCTCGCTCCTGGCGGGTGGGGAGGCGGATCGGCGGGCCAAGCCCCCGAACAGGCAAACTTCCAAACTGCCGAAACGGGCCGCCTCGGCGGCCCATTCCAAATAAGTCATTGTGCATTTCCGAAACCTTAAGGGTTTGACCCGAAACCCTTAGGGTTTGACCTCAAAACCCTTAGGGTTTCGCCATCGACCCCTTAGGGTTTGGCCGGCGCCCCCTCACGGTTCGTGGGAGGCTCGCCCCGTGCGGCCAAGCTTCCAAGCCTCCGACCTTCCAAGCTTCCTTATAATATGGTACATCCGTGGGCGGAAGAGGCGGGGCAAGCGATTTTGCTTTCTTTTCACGCGGGAAAAGGGTATACTACGGCTTTACTTTACAGTGCACCTGGCAAAAGGACACCCCATGAGCAAACAGACCCGGGCGGGTTCGCCCAAGCTTTCTTCCCTGGCCACGATGATGGCAATCGTCGCGGCCGTCACCGTGTTCGCCGCCACCCCCGCGCAGGCGCAGGACGCCGCGCCCGCGCCGGCCCCCGCGGCGCAGGCCGCGCCCGCCGCCCCTGCGGGCGACGTGTCGGTGGAGGTCGCCGGCGGCGAGCAGGCCCCGCAGCAGCCTTCCGGCCTGGCGGCCGTGCTCGGCAACCCGCTGGTGATGATCATCCTGCTCTTCGCCATCTTCTACTTCATGATGATCCGCCCGCAGCAGCGCAAGGAGAAGGAGCGCCAGAAGATGATTTCCGAGCTCCGCGCCGGGCGCAAGGTCTCCTTCGCCGGCGGCCTGATCGGCACCATCAAGGAATCCAAGGAGCAGACCTTCGTGATCGAGATCTGCCCCGGCTCGACCGTCGAGGTGGCGCGCGGCGCGGTCATGGCCGCCGCGGATGAGCCCGCCGCCGAGCCCGCCAAGAAGTAAGCGGAAGAGGACAAGCAATGTTGAACTTCAAGGACATGGACACGCCCAGCCTGATCAAGTGGGCGATTCTGGCCGTTCTGGTCGCTTTCTCGTGTTACGTCACCTTCCCGGTGAAGGACAAGGTGCGCCTGGGGCTTGACCTGCAGGGCGGCACCAGCTTCACCATCGCCATCGACCAGGCCCAGCTTAAGGCCGACGCCCTCAACGAGGTCTGCCAGCGCGAGAAGGTCGCCGACCTTTCCAAGCTGGACCAGGGCCGCCGCGACGCGCTCGACGCCCAGGCCGCCGCCAAGGTGGCCGCGGATCTGCGCGGCGCCGACGAGACGGTGCTCGAGGTGCTCCGCCGCCGCATCGACGCGCTCGGCACCAACGAGCCCATCATCACCAGCCTGGGCGAGCATCGCTTCTCCGTGCAGATCCCCGGCGCCGGCGCCGCCCAGCGCGAGGCCGCCGAGAAGAGCATCGGCCAGGCTTCCTTCCTGGAGCTGCGCCTGGTGGCCCCGAACAACGAGGCCATCGCCCAGGCCGCCATGGGCTCCACCCGCACGCCCAAGGGCTACGAGCGCGTCACCTGCTCCGGCACGCCCGCCCTCGCCCGCGCCAAGGATTACCTGGACCAGGTGAAGGCCGACGAATCCATCCCCGCCCAGCTGGCCCGCTTCGGCTCGCCTTCCCAGCTCTACGAGTGCGTGCTTGAGCGCATCGGCGTGGCCGACGACGGCTCCGGCCGCGACGCCTACCGCCCGATGTACCTCTCCCGCGCGGCTTCCACCACCATCACCGGCGACACCGTCGTCAAGGCCCGCGCCGATCGCGACACCATGACCGGCGGCAACGTCATCAACGTGGAGTTCAACGGCGAGGGCTCCGACAAGCTCGCCAAGCTCTCCTCCAACCACACCGGCGAGCGCATGGCCGTCGTCCTCGACGACGTCGTCCGCTCCGCCCCCGTCCTGCGCGAGCCCATCACCGGCGGCAACTGCCAGATCTCCGGCGACTTCACGTGGGCCGAGGCCACCGGCTTGGCCGGCGTCTTCAACGCGGGCGCCCTCAACGTGCCGATCACCATCCTCGAGACCCGCTCCGTCTCCCCGAGCCTGGGCCAAGAGGCCATCGACAAGGGCACCCTGGCCTCCGTCATCGGCGTGGCCGCGGTCTTCCTCTTCATGCTCTGCTACTACCTCTTCTGCGGCGTCATCGCCGACGTGGCCCTGGCCCTCAACGTCATCCTCTGGCCGGCGGGCATGGTCATCGCCGCGGGCGTCCTGAGCGCGGTCTATCCCAACGGCGCCGAGGGCAGCGGCTCCATCAACCAGCTCCCCGTCCTCACCCTGCCGGGCATCGCGGGCCTCGTGCTCTCCGTGGGCATGGCCGTCGACGCGAACGTCCTCATCTTCGAGCGCATGCGCGAGGAGTTCCGCCTGGGCAAGACCGTCAAGACCGCCATCGCCGCCGGCTATGACCGAGCCTTCCTGGCGATCCTGGACTCCAACCTCACCACGCTCATCACCGGCGTGATCCTCTTCATCTTCGGCTCTGGCCCGATCCGCGGCTTCGCCATCACCCTCTGCGGCGGCATCATCATCTCGATGTTCACGGCCCTCGTCGTCACCCGCCTCATCTTCCGCCTGGTGGCCCAGGACTCCACCAAGCCCTACAAGATGTTCCAGTGGGTGCCCGAGACCATCGACATCGACTTCCTCCGCTGGGGCAAGCCGCTGGCCTTCGCGGCCCTCGCCGTCATCCTCGTCACCGTCGGCCTCTTCCTCTTCCGCGCCAAGGCCAACCCCTCCGACGTCATGGCCGTGGACTTCACCGGCGGCCTCTCCATCACCTACGAGGCCACCCTCAAGAGCGACGGCACCCCCGTCACCCTCGACGCCGACATGGTCCGTTCCGTCGTCGACGGCATCGAGGGCATCTCCGACCCCACCGTCCAGAACGCCGAGGCCGAGGGCGGCAAGACCCAGACCCTCGTCAAGACCGCCGTCACCGAGGTGACCGTCGTCAACGAGCAGGGCGTCGCCGAGGTCATCCCCTCCAAGGAGGCCATCCGCGCCGCCATCGACGCCGCCACGCCTGACTACAACGTCGCCCTCGTCGACGAGCAGCAGGTCGGCTCCCAGATCGGCGACGAGCTCAAGAGCGCCGCCGTCTGGTCCATCGTGGCCTCGCTCATCTGCATCATCCTCTACGTCAGCTATCGCTTCCAGTTCGGCTTCGCCCTCGGCGGCGTGGTCGCCCTGGCGCACGATGCGCTCATGACGCTGGGCATCTACTCCCTCTGCGGCAACCAGGTGAGCCTCACCACCGTCGCCGCGCTCCTCACCATCGTCGGCTACTCGATCAACGACACCATCGTCGCCTTCGACCGCGTCCGCGAGATCATGGAGCGCGACCCGGCGCTGGACTTCGCCACCGCCGTGCGCCGCGGCCTGAACCAGACCCTCAGCCGCACCGTGCTGACCACCCTCTCCACGCTGATGCCCGTCGCCGCGCTCTACTTCTTCGGCGGCGCCGCGATGCACGACTTCGCCTTCGCCCTCTTCGTCGGCATGGTCGCGGGCACCTTCTCCACGCTCTTCATCGCCCCCGTGGTGACCGTCGCGTGGTATCGCGGCAAGCGTCCGCACATGCCCGTCGACCGCAAGGCCGAGCAGGCCAAGGCCGTCGCCCCCTGACCCCAAGGAGGGGTGGCAGAGCGGTCAAATGCGGCGGTCTTGAAAACCGCTGAGCCGCAAGGCTCCGGGGGTTCGAATCCCTCCCCCTCCGCCAAACGCAAGGAAGCCCCCGCCCGGGGGCTTCCTTGTTTTTCCCCCAGCGACCCCGCGTCCTCCCGTCGCCGCCCTCGCGCCGCGCCGTTTCCCCCTTTGCGTCGGGCCCCGGCCTGTGCTACACTAAGGGTGCTATGAAAAAGGTTGTTCCTCTGCTTGCCATCGCGGCGCTCCTCACCGGCTGCGCCACCGTCTCCTACCAGACCGCCGCCCCGCTTCCGGGCGAGACGCTCTCCGTCCACCAGACCCTCTCCAAGTACGAGGGCACCGTGGACCTGCCCTGCCGCTTCCGCACGTCGCTCTGCCCCAACCGGTGCGACCACGGCGGCAAGTACGCCAAGTTCTCCGTCGTCGAGTACACCGGCTACGAGAAGCCCGGGAAGTACGGCGACGAGAAGCAGGCCGAGTTCCTCGTCCGCGTCGCCCACAAGGACGGCACCCCCGACGAGGCCACCCCCGAGGCCCTCCGCAAGGTCATCGCCGAACTCGAGCCCGGCCAGGTCGTCGGCCTGGACTGGACACACGTCTACGTGACCCAGGGCGGCGTCAGCGCCCCCGAACGCATCGTCACCCGCCTGGCGGAATGAGCGCCGCGCCCCTCAAAATCATGATCGCCGCCGGGGAAGTCTCCGGCGACATGTACGGCGGCGCCCTTGTCCGCGCCCTGCGCGAACGCTTCCCCGGCCGCGAGCTCGATGTCCGCGGCATGGGGGGCGACGCGCTCCGCGCCGAGGGCGCCCGTCTCCTCTACCACACCGATGCCCTCGGCGCGATGGGCATCGTCGAGGTCCTCGCCAAGCTCCGCTTCTTCAAGCGCGTCTTGGCCGACATGACGGCCCTCGCCGCCGACTGGCGCCCGGACCTCCTCATCACCCTCGACTACTACTCCTTCAACATCGCCCTGGCCGAGCGCGTCAAGGCCCTCGGCGTCCGCACCGCCCACTACATTTCCCCCAAGGTCTGGGTCTGGCGCCGCGGCCGCGTCAAGCGCATCGCCCGTGCCTTCGACCTCCTCCTCTGCATCTTCCCCTTCGAGCCCGCCCTCTACGCCGGCACCGACCTGCGCGCCGTCTACGTCGGCCACCCCCTCGTCGAGCAGGCCGCCGCCACCCGCGCCGAGCCCGCCCCCGACCTGCCGTGGGGTGGGGGCCGCCGCGTCGCCATCCTCCCCGGCAGCCGCGCGGGCGAGATCCGTGCGCTCCTCCCCACCTTCCTCGACGCCGCCCGCCGCGTCCAGGCCGAGCTGGGCGGCGACTGCTCCTTTGTCCTGCCCGCGCCCACGCCCAGGATGCGCGCCCTCGCCGAATCCATCCTCGCCAAGCACCCCGCGCTCGACCGCCTCGCCCTCGTCGACGGCCGCGCCCGCCACGTCCTCGCCCAGGCCGACGCCGCCATGATCGCCAGCGGCACCGCCACCCTCGAGGCCTGCCTGATGGATTGCCCCGCCCTCCTTGCCTACCGCGTCAGCCTCCCCACCGAGCTCCTCGCCCGCCTCATCACCCTCCGCGCCGCCTTTCGCTACGCCGGGCTCGTCAACATCGTCGCCGACCGCCTCGTCATGCCCGAGCTTCTCCAGCGCGACTGCACCCCCGCCAACGCCGCCCGCCACACCCTCGACTACCTCCGCGACACCCCCGCCCGCCGCGACCTCCTCGCCGCCTACGCCGAGGTCCGCGACCGCCTCGGCCCCCCCGGCGCCACCGCCCGCGCCGCCGCCGCCCTCGCCGACCTCCTCCCCTGACCCGCCCCGTCTGCGCACTGTCAGGGCATGGATGCGCGACGAACCCTCCGACAAGGATTGCGAGCCCCTATGCAGACAGCCATTCCGTCTTCCGTCAGTTCCAAGCTCGCCAACATGGGGTTTTGGTGTGCCTGTTTGGTGGTCGTCTCGCATATCTTCGTGATGCCGGATTCGGATGCCATGACATTCTGGGCACGGGACGTGCTCACCCGTGTCCATGCCATCGATGTTCCCTTTTTCTTCCTCGCTGCGGGCTACTTCTTGGCCGGGCACGTCATGGAGTGGAGGTGGTGGGAGGGGGAGGTATTCAAGAGAGCCAGGACGCTGTTACTCCCCTTCTTTCTCTGGATTCTTCTCTGGTTGGTCTACGAGCAAGCATTGGCGCTGGGACAAGGGATGTTGGATGGAAAGCCGCCAAGCGCGTGTGTCTCGATTGCGATTGGCGCTCTGCCAGCGTCGTTTGGCCTTAACCCATTGGGTTCGCCGGCCTTGCCTCCGCTGTGGTTCGTTCGGACGCTTTTCTGCCTGGTGGTGTTGTCCCCGCTTCTAGTCGCGCCGATCAAGCAAGGGTACCTTTGCGGCCGTCTCTGGATGGGGATGCTGTTGGCGGTGTTTGGGCTTTATGTCGTCGTGTTCGATAGTCCCTACGAAGCGCTCTTTGGCGTCAGTTCCTTTCTGACGGTTTCGGGCATCTTTTGGTTCACGCTGGGTCTTTTCCTGCGGCTGCATCCGGTCTCGGTGCCTCTTCCGGCGTGGGGCGGGGCGATGCTGTTGGCCGCGACGCTCGCCGTGGAGGTCGCGGTCGTTCTGGTGATGCCTCCAGATTCCATGTGGGCGCGTTTGGTCTCTTTTGTCGGCGGGATTGTGCTGATGCCGGCCGTCTGGGCGATGATGCCGTCGCGGGCGTGGCCACGGTGGCTGACGTCGGCGGCGTTCCCCATCTATCTGATGCACTGGTTTGTCTTGTTCCCGCTCGCTGGGTTGTTGAGTTACCCGTCCACGTTCCCCGTCTATCTCTGCTTCGTGGCCGCCGGAATCCTGCTTCCGCTTGCCGTCACGTGCGCCCTGCGCCGTTGGCTTCCCAAGACGGCGTGCGTGCTATTTGGCGGCAGGTGATTCTGCGGCATGGGGGCGCAGTGAACCACTGCCTCTCCTGAGTCCCCGATTCTCCCCGGGCGCTGCGGGTGCCGGGGTCAGGGGGTGAAGTCGGCCTTGCGGGCGTCGACGTAGGCTTCGAGGGCGGCGCGGTCGCGTTCCTCGCGGAGGGAGGCGAGGAGGGCGTCCTTGGCTTCCTCGAAGAGCATGGGCTCCTCGGGGAGGTGGGCGAGGACTTGGATGAGGTGCCAGCCGAAGGGGGTCTCGACGACGTCGGTGATGGCGCCTTCCTCGGCGGCGAAGGCGGCGTCCTCGAACTCCTGGACCATGGCGCCGCGGGGGAAGAAGCCGAGGTCGTCGTTGCCGGGGCAGGAGGAGCGCTGGGCGGCGGCCTCCTCCCAGGTCACCTTGCCGGCGAGGATCTGGGCGCGGAGGTTGAGGAGGTCGGTGACGGCTTGGGCGGGGTCGGCGGCTTGGTCGCGGTGGATGACGATGTGGCGGGCGTGGACGCGCTCGGGGGCGACGAAGCGCTCGGGGTGGGCCTTGAAGGCGGCGCGGGCGTCGTCGACGGTGGGCGGGGGGACGGCGGCGACGATGTCCTTCATGAGGGCGTCGACGGTCTTGCCGGCGGCCTTGGCGTCGGTCTCGAGGATGATGCGTTCGCGGAGGTTCTCGGCGGCCCAGTCGCGGAGCTGGGCGGGGTCGGGCTCCTCGCCGTTGGCGCGCATGAAGGCTTCGTAGCGGGGGCGGAGGCGGTCGGCCTCGGCGGCGACGGCCTCAGGGGTTGGCTGGGGGTAGGGCTTCTTCGTCATGGTCGTTCGGGTCGCCGGCGGGGCTGTCGGGCTGTTGTTGGG
>DVOR01000224.1 GCA_018713405.1 Candidatus Spyradenecus faecavium
GGAGATTGTGGCACTCGATGGCGCGGAGGATGGCGTTGCGCTCGGGGGCGGGGCGGTCGTCGAGCCAGCCGAGGCGGAGGGCCTCGCCGCAGCTGAGGAGGGCGTGGTTGACGCTGACGCGGTCGCTGAAGGTGCGGTATTGGCCGTATTGGCGGAAGCGGCCGAGGTCGTGGAGCCAGGCGGCGGTCTCGCCGAGGCCGCGGAGGCGGGCGGGGAAGGCTTCGCCGTCCATGATGGCACGGGCGTTGGCGGCGACGCGGCGGGTGTGTTCCAGCTTGAGGAGGTTCATCTCCTCGGCGGGGAAGGTGGCGGCGTAGGCCTCGAAGGCGGCCTCGACCTCGGTGTCTTTCATGCGGGTTCCTCAGTGGGCGGAGAGCCAGTCCGTGCCGACGCCGATGGAGACGGAGAGGGGGACGGGCAGGTCGATGACGGATTCCATGGCGGTCCGGATGAGGGGGCGGACGACGTCGAGCTCGTCCTCGGGGACGTCGAAGAGGAGTTCGTCGTGGATCTGCAGGGTCATGCGGGTGCGGAGGGCGCGGGCGCGGAGCTCGCGGTCGATGCGGACCATGGCGAACTTGATGACGTCGGCGGCGGAGCCTTGGATGGGGGTGTTGATGGCGATGCGTTCGGCGGCGGTGCGGGTGGTGGCGTTGCGGGAGTTGATCTCGGGGACGGCGCGGCGGCGGCCGAAGAGGGTCTGGGCGTAGCCGCGCTCGCGGGCCTCGGCGACGCAACGGTCCATGTAGGCGCGGACGGCGGGGTATTGGGCGAAGTAGGCGTCGATGAGGTCTTGGGCCTCTTTGCGGGGGATTCGGAGGCGGGAGGCGAGGCCGAAGGCGGAGATGCCGTAGATGATGCCGAAGTTGACCATCTTGCAGTGGGAGCGCTGGGCGGGGGTGACGGCGTCGAGGGGGATGCCGTAGACGACGGAGGCGGTCTGGGCGTGGATGTCCTCGCCGCGGTGGAAGGCGCCGATCATGCGCTCGTCGCCGCTCATGGCGGCCATGAGGCGAAGCTCGACCTGGGAGTAGTCGGCGGAGAGGAGGGTCCAGCCGGGGCCGCGGGCGACGAAGGCGGCGCGGATGCGTTGGCCGCGGTCGGAGCGGACGGGGATGTTCTGGAGGTTGGGGTTGGAGGAGGAGAGGCGCCCGGTGTCGGTGAAGGTCTGGTTGAAGGTGGTGTGGATGCGGCCGTCGGCGGGATCGATGTGCTCGGGCAGGCGGTCGACGTAGGTGTTCTTGAGCTTGACGCAGGCGCGCCAGTCGAGGATGAGGTCGATGACGGGGTGGCGGTCGCGGACCTTGAGGAGGAGGTCTTCGTTGGTGGGGAATTGGCCGCGGGCGGTGCGCTTGACGGTGGGGTCGAGCTTGAGGTCGCCGAAGAGGAACTCGCCGACCTGCTTGGGCGAGGCGAGGTTGACGCCGGCGCCGGTGTACTCGCGGATGGCGAGCTCCAGGCGGACGACCTCGGCCTCCAGCTCGTGGCGGAAGCGGCGGAGCGCAGGAACGTCGAGGCGGACGCCGACCTCTTCCATGCGCAGGAGGACGTCGGAGAGGGGTTCCTCGCAGTCGGTCAGCAGGTGGGCGAGGCCCATCTCCTCGATCTTCGGCATGAGGGCGGCGTGCAGGCGGAGGGCGACGTCGGCGTCCTCGGCTGCGTAGTCCAGGACGTCGGCGGGGAAGAGCTCGGCCATCGTGCGGCCCTTGTCCTTGCCAAGGAGGTCGGTGATCGGGATGGGGGCGTAGCCTAGGAAGACGTTGGCCACGTGGTCGAGGTCGTGGCGGTCGGTGGCGTCGATGAGGTAGTGCTCCAGGAGCGTGTCGTGGAGGGGGCCGCGCAGCTCGATGCCCAGGCGGAGGAGGACGGCGCGGTCGAAGCGCAGGTGATGGCCGACCTTGGCGATGCGCTCCGATTGAAAGAGGGGGAGGAAGGGCGCAAGGGCGGCGCGCTGGGCGTCGTCGCCCTCCGGCAGGGGGAGATACCAGGCGCGGCCGCCGGCGGCGGCGAAGGAGCAGCCGACGGCGGGGTCGTGGCGCGGCTGGAGGCCGACGGTCTCGGTGTCGAAGGCGACGATGGGCTCGCGCAGCAACTCCGCCGCGAGGGCCTCGCGGGCCTCGGGGGTGTCGACCAGGCGGTAGTCGTGGGGAACGTCGGCGAGGGTCTTGTAGCGCGGGGTCTCCTGGGGTTGCTCGGCGAGGGTCTCCGAGAGGTCGAATTGGCGCTGGGTGGGGGTGGCGGCGAGGCCCAGGCGGTTGGCCACCTGGCGCAGCTCGTATTTGGCGAGGACGGCCGCGAGCTTGGCGCCGTCGGGCGGGGCCAGGCGCAGGTCGTCCAGCGACTCGGCCACGGGCGCGTCGCGGACGATGGTGACGAGGCGCTTGCTCATGCGGAGGTCGTCGAGGTGGGCGCGGAGGGCCTCGCCGACCTTGCCGGAGACCTCCCCCGCGTGGGCGATCAGGTTGTCGACCGTGCCGAAGCCCTTCAGGAGCTTGAGGGCGGTTTTGCCCCCCACGCCGGGGACGCCGGGGATGTTGTCGCTGGCGTCGCCGGCGAGCGCAAGGAAGTCGATCATCCGCTCGGGCGCGTCGATGCCCCACTGCGCGCAGAGTTCTTCGGCGGAGAGCAGCGTGTGCTCGCCGGGGTGGAGGATGGAGACGTTCGGCCCGGCGAGCTGCCCCAGGTCCTTGTCCGGCGTGGCGATGATGACCTTCCCGAAGCCGGCCGCGACGGCGCGGGCGGCGAGCGTGCCGAGCACGTCGTCGGCCTCGAAGCCGTCGGCGCGGACGGTGCGGATGCCCCAGGCCTCGGCCAGCTCGACGGACTGGTCGATGGCGGCGGCGATGTCCTCCGGCATCTTCTCGCGCTGGGCCTTGTAGGGCGGGTAGAGGGTGTGGCGGAAGGTGGGGCTCTTGCTTTCCAGGGCGATGGCCAGATGCGAGGGGCTGTGCTGGCGGATCATCTGCTCCAGCGTGGTGGCGAAGAGGGAGAGCGACGAGGTGACGACGCCGGCGGCCGTGCGGCGGGGACGCTTCAGAAAGACGAAATGCCCACGGTAGAGGATGGGCATCAGGTCGACCAAGAGGAGGGTGTCCTCGTTCATGCGGGGTTCCTTTCGGGGGCGGCGCGCCAGCGTTTCGCCAGCTCGGCGAGCGGCTGGGTGAGCGCGTCCGGCGGCACGGCGCCGAGGCGGGCGGCGAGCGCGGCGCGGAAGCGCGTCGGCTCGCAGTCGTCATAGATGCAGTGCTCGGGGTAAAGGGTCAGGTAGACGGACATGGGGGTGGCGTCGGGCGGGAGCGCCCAGGCCATGCCGGGCCGCAGGCGATAGGCCCGCTCGAAGGCCTCAAGGAAGTCGGCGTCGGCGTCCTGCCAGGCGGGGTCGCGCGGGCCGGGGTAAGCCCGGCGGAAGCGGCGGCGCTGGGCCCCGCGGTTCCACCGCCAGATGAGCCAGGTGAGGAAGGCGAGCGCGACGAGATAGAAGAGGTAGGTGGTCGTCATCGACGGTTCCTTTTGACACGGTAAATCGGGCGCGACGGGCGACGGCGGCGCAACACCGCGGCCCGCGGGCGGAGGCCATGCTCCAGCAACCCGGCGACCTGCCGTTGCACGGCGGGCAGGTCCACGGCGGCGAGGTCGGGCTCCGCCACGGCGAACGCCTCGCCCGTGCCGCGGCATTCGTAGAGGTGGACGCGGCGACCCGCGGCGTCGGTGGCGACCTGCCGCTCGACCAGCCGCTTGCCGCGCTCCAAGAGAAGCGCCAGGACGTAGATGGCCGCGCGGTCGCCCGGCGCGCCGCGCTCGGCCAAGGCCCGCAAAACCGCCTCGGGGGAGACCCGGTGCTCGGCGGCCGGCTCCTCGCGCCGCCGCGCGGAGGCCGGCAGGGTGAAGGCCCAGGCGGCCGAGGCTGCGGCCTTCTCCTGCGCCGGCAGGGCGGCGAAGCAGGCGGGGCAGAGGTCGCGGCGCGCGAAACCGCCGTCCGCGTCCGGCGTCAGCAGGGAGTGGCCCACGCCGCCGGGCGCGAAGGGCGCGCCGCAACCGGCGCACCGCTGGGCACGGGGCTTGAGGCGCCAATCGGCCATCTCAATTCCCGAGGAGCCCGCGCAGGGCGTTCAGGCCGCCGCGGACGGCCTCGCGCTTGGCCTCTTCCTTCGCGGCCTTCTCGCGCTCCTGCTCGGTCTTGGGCTCGGCGGCCTGCTTCTCGGCCTCTTCCTGCTTCTCCTTCAGGACCGCGCCGCCGAGGTTCAGCGCCGCGCCGAAGAGGTCGCCCGCGTCGGCCTCCTCCTCGGCCGCGTCCTGCTGGGCCTCACCCTCGCCCTCCGCGTCGCCACCGGAGAGAAGCCCGGAGAGGACGGTGGTGGCGGCCTTGTCGATCAGCTCGGCCTTCGCGGCCTCCTTCGCGTCGCCGGAGGCCTCGGCCTTGGCGCGCTTCTTGTCGAGGTGCTCCTGGAGGCGGGAGACGCCCACGGAGACGCCGACGTCCTTGACGGAGCTCAGCAGGGTGCCGACCTCGACGTTCGGGTTGTCGACGGTGCCGGTGATGGGCAGGGTGACCGGCTTGAGGAGGGATTTGTCGGAGACCTTGTCGCCGAGCACGCCGTCAAGCGGCACGGAGAGGGTGTAGTCGATCGCGCGCGTGGCCAGGTCGGTCTTGCCCTGGCAGGCGACCGTCCAATCCTTGCCGATCTCGACCTCGATCGGCTTGTCGGTGGAGAGGGTGCCCTCCTTCACCGCGACGACCAACTCCTGCGGCTTCAGCGAGACGGTCTTCGCGCCCTTCCCGGCGGCGCTGAGCACCTGTCCCAGCACGCCGTTCGGCTTGAGGGCGATTTCGCTCGTGATGAGGTCGAACTCCAGGTCCAGCGTGCTCAGGGGGTTGGGCTCCCCGAGCGCCAGGCGCATCCGCCGGCTCTGCACGCTGACGATGCCGGAGGGCTCGGCGGAGCCCTTGAGGATCGGGCTCACCAGGCCCAGCCCGGCGTCCAGCATCTCGGCCGTCACGTTGAAGTCCTTGAGG
>DVOR01000225.1 GCA_018713405.1 Candidatus Spyradenecus faecavium
AGATGTGTATAAGAGACAGAGCACGCCCTTAATCTGCAACCAATCTGCGCAATCTGCGGTTTCTCTGTCGCCCCGCAGGGGCGCTCTGTTCTCCGTTCTCTGTTCTCTGTTCTCTTCAATAGGTGCCGCGCTTGGGGCGCTCGCGGAGGCGGGCGTGGGCCTCGGCGCGGAACTCGAGGAAGCAGTCGTTGGCGATGGCTTGGCGCATCAGGCGCATGAAGCGGAGGTAGCAGTGGATGTTGTGGAGGGTGAGGAGGCGGTAGCCAAGCATCTCGGAGGCGTTGAGGAGGTGGCGGACGTAGCCGCGGGTGTGGCGGGTGCAGGCAGGGCAGTCGCAGCCGGGCTCGATGGGCAGGGGGCTGTCCTTCCAGGCGCCGGCCTTGACGGGGTAGGGGCCGTCAAGGGTGAAGGCGGAGCCGTTGCGGGCGTTGCGGGTGGGGATGACGCAGTCGAACATGTCGCAGCCCATGCCCACGGCCTCGGTCATCTGCCAGAGGTCGCCCAGGCCCATGACGTAGCGGGGGCGGTGGCGGGGCATGTTGGGGAGGCTGTCGGCGATGCCCTTGAGGATGAAGGGCTCGGGCTCGCCGACGCTCACGCCGCCCACGGCAAAGCCGTCGAGGCCGTCCTGCTCCATGGCGGCGAGCTCGCGGGCGCAGTGGGCACGGAGGTCGGCGTACTCGGAGCCTTGGACGATGCCAAAGTAGAGCTGGCCCTCGGCGCGCTCCTGCTCCAGGCAGACGCGGGCCCAGCGGAGGGTCTGCTCGACGCTCTTGGCGGCGTAGTCATGGGTGGCGGGATAGGGGATGCACTCGTCGAAGAGCATCGCGATGTCGCTGCCCAGGGTACGCTGGATGGCCATGCTCTCCTTGGGGCCCATGAAGAGGCGGCGGCCATCGATGTGCGACTGGAAGGAGACGCCCTCCTCGGTGATCTTGCGCAGGGAGGAGAGGGAGAAGACCTGAAAGCCGCCGCTGTCGGTGAGGATGGGGCCGCGCCAACCCTGGAAGGCGTGCAACCCACCGAGCCGCTCCATGATGTCCATCCCCGGGCGGAGCATGAGGTGGTAGGTGTTGCCCAGGATGATGGAGGCGCCGAGGCGCTCCAGGTCCTCCGCGCCGAGGGTCTTGACGGTGGCCTGCGTGCCGACGGGCATGAAGACGGGGGTGTCGACGGGCCCGTGGCGGGTCCACAGGCGGCCCAACCGGGCGCCGCTCTTGGCGTCTTCGTGGAGAATCTCGTACGTTCCGGTCTTGGGAGGCATGGCGTGGAAGCTTGGAAGTTTGGAGGCTTGGATGCTTGGTTGACACCCTTGCGGGCGACGGTCAGGGCGGTTTGACCCGCAAACGCGCGCCATTATAGCACAATTGCCCCTCCGCCGAGGTTGTGGCCTGTGGCGTTATCGGGCCATCAGGGCGGAGAGCTGTGCGGCGAAGGCGGCGGCGAAATGTTCGGGGGCGAAGCGTGCGGCGTTGCGGCGCAACGCGGCCACGTCCCAGCGGCGGGACTTGGCCTCCTCGATGGCGGCGCGGATGGCGGCGGGGGTGGGGACGTCGAAGAAGAGGCCTGTCTCGCCCTCGCGGACGGTCTCGAGCGCGCCGCCGGCGCGCAGGGCCAGGACGGGCGTCCCGGCGGCCTGCGCCTCCACGGGCACGATGCCGAAGTCTTCCACTCCCGGGAAGAGGAGGCCTTTGGCGCCGGCGTAGAGGCCGGGCAACTCGGCGTCGGGCACGCGCCCGAGGAAGGTGACGTTGGGTGGGGCGGCCTTGCGGAGCGTGCGCAGGAGGGGGCCGTCCCCGGCGACGACGAGGCGTTCGCCAAGGCCCCGGAAGGCCTCGATGAGGACGTCGGGGGCTTTGTAGGGAACCAGGGCGCCGAGCCAGAGCCAGTAGTCGCGTGGGCGTTGCGGGGCGGCGGCGAAGCGGTCGACCGCGACGGGTGGGTAGACCACGGCGGCCTCGCGGCCGTAGACGCGGCGGATGCGATCGGCGACGAAGGCGGAGTTGGCCACGAAGCGGTCGACGCACTCGGCGCTGCGCAGGTCGTAGCGGCGCAGGGCAGGGGTGAAGAGGCGCATGGCCAGGCGACCGGCCAGGCCGGCGCGGCGGTAGTAGTCGTCGGCCAGATCCCAGAGGTAGCGCATGGGGGTGTGGCAGTAGCAGAGGTGGCGGGCGTGGGGCGGTTTGCGGATGCCCTTGACGGGGCCGGACTCACTGCTGATGAGCAGGTCGAAGCCCGAGAAGTCCCACCGGCGAAGGGCGAGCGGCATGAGGGGGAGGTAGGCTTGGCAACGGCGGCGACCCTGCGGCAGGTGGGCGATGAGGCTCTCGTGGATGGGGTGGGCCAAGAGGTCGGGCGCGATGGCCGAACGTCGGCAGGCGTGGGTGTAGATCGGCGCCTCGGGGAACTGGCGGGCGATGGCCTGCAGCACCTGTTCGCCGCCGCGCATGGAGAGGAGCCAATAATGGAGCAGGGCCGTCTTCATGGGGCGGGTTCCGGGTTGAGGCGGTAGAGATGGAACGTGCGCTTGCGCAACCGCTTGGTCGCGAGCAGGGTGTAGCGCGGGGCCAGCTCCGGCGGGGGCGGCTCCTCCGCGATGTAGTAATCCGGGAGGGGATGGCCGGGAATGGCGTTCGGGGCGAGCGATTGCGTGCGCAGGGGCCAGGCGCTGTTGTCCCAGTAGGGGCCCAACAGCGGGCGGCGGTTGACGTGGTATTCGTGCGGGGTGGGGCGGAAGTCCGGGAAGGTGGCGGGGCCTTTGTAGTCGGCGCGGATGATGGGCGCGAAGGCCTCGCCCGCTTGGCGGGATTCGCTCCGCGCGCCACGCAACACCTGCTGTGCCGTACGGACGGGGATCTCGTAGGCGAAGAGCGCCACGCCGACGCACACCAGCGCCGCGCGCACCGCCAGGCGTCCCCGTCCGGGGCACCGCCACAGCCGCCAGACGCCATAGGCCGTCCACAGCCACAGCAACGGCGCAAGCGGGTAGAAATAGCGAATACGGTAGACCAGGTCGTTCAAGACGCCGTCGCCGATCCACAGTTGCGCCACCTGCAGGGCGTGATGCCCCAGGAAGACGAAGAGGATGAACCACTCCTTGCCGGAGAAGGTCATCGTCCAAATGCGCAACGTCACCACCGCGTAGGCGACCACCGCGAAGGGCGCGTAGAAGCCGTCGCACCAGAAAGCCCACACGTCGCTCATGCCGCACCTCCCCCGAAGATCCGCAGGAACGCCCCCGCGATTTGGCCGGAGGGCAACCACACGCCCGTCCACGACCACGTCAGCCAGCAACCGGGCTGGAGCATCACGGCATAGGCCGCCGCCGACACCCACGTCCGCCAGCGGAATCTGTCAAAGCACGCATAGAGCAGCCAGGCCACGCCGCCCAACAGAATCGTGTCCCCACGCGTCAGCGCGAAGAAGGGCAACGACAGGAGAAAGCTCAGGAACGCCCGGCGTGGACGCCCGTCCCAACACATCAGGCAGGCGTAGACCGCCAGAAAGACCGCCAACGAGCGGAAGGTGTCGCGGCAACCCTCGTATGCGGCGTCGAAGAGAATCGGTGAGATGAAGCAGAGCACGAAGGCGCACCAGGCCGCCTGGCGGTTGAACACGCTCTGCGCGATGCCGAACAGTGGGACCGCCGACAGCGCCCATCCCAGCAACCCCATTATCGAGCATGCCACCGTCCCCTCAAACCCCAGCCAGGCCAGCGTGCCGGCGCCCAGCGGGAAGAGCAGGTTGAAGCGTGGGTGGAAGGCAAAGGCCCAATCGCCCTGCGCGAAGGCTTCCGCCATCAGGGCATAGCGATTGACCGCGTCCCCATAGCTCAGATTGAAGGCCCACGCGAAGGCGCTCGCCACCACCCACGCCGCCACCGCCCACACCAACGGCCACGCCCACCCCGGGGCGCGGCCGCCACGTACGAACCCCGTCAACCGCCCAACCGCCTGCGCCAGATGAAACGCCACCCGCCCCCAACGCAACGTCACCGCCGCCTGCGCGGCACGCACACCTTGGAGGGCCACCGCCCAGAGGCAACGCGCCACCCCGAACCCATGGCGCCGCAAGACCCATCCATGCCCCACGCCATAGCGCCACCCGCGCCTCGCGCGCCACGGTCCATGAAAGACCGGATGGAAGACCGTCACCGTGCCGTCGTAGTCGATGCGCCGCCCCTGCCCCAGCAGGCGCAGGAGGAAGTCTGTCTCCTCCCCAGAGCCCATCGCCGTTCCGCTCCCTGCGCCCAGCCGCTCATCGAAACGCACGTCGCCGATGGCCTCCCGTCGCAGGAAGAACGAGCACGACACGGCCGTCCTCCACACATTCCCTCGCGTCATGGCCATTCGCCCCGCGCTCATCCAGCCCCCCGCCGAGCAGACGCCCGCCTCATCCGTCACCCGGAAGGAGACGCCGTCCACCCCCGGCGCAGCGAGCCGCTTCGCGACCTCCGCCAACAGCCCCGGCGGATACCAACTATCGTCGTCCGGAAATCCCACGATCTCCCCCCGCGCCAAAGAAAGTCCCAGGTTGCGCGCCCGAGACAATCCCGGTTGCGCCACCACCCGCCGCACCTCCACCCCAGGGAAATCCGCCGCCACCGACACCAATGCCTCCGTGCCCGACTGGTCGATCAGCACCACCTCAAAATCCCGATACGTCTGCCGTTCCAGCGACCCCAACAGCCGCCGCAGCTCCCCCACCCGCCCCAACGAGCCCACAATCAACGAAATCATCCCTGCGCTCCTTCTCACCGCGGCGGCAGGACAAGCCCGGGCGCGCCGCCCAGGTCGCCATGGATCCCCTGCCACCATGCCAAAACCAACGCCCGCGCCCCGCGCCAATCCCGCTCGGCCACCAGGGTCAGCGCGCACGCCTTCGCCCACTCGACCGCGTAGCGGAACCACGCCAGCGCCCCGCCCCAGCCGCGCGCGCGCACCAGCCGGATGACGAGGCAGAAGTTGCGCAAATGGAAATACCGCCCGGGAAGCGAGGAATGGTAGCGCAGCGCCCCGATCAGCGGGCGCTCCTTGTCGAACTGCTTTTGGACGCAGAAGTCGCGGATATACAGGTTGCACCCCACCTTCGAGGCCAGCATCCCGAACAGGATGTCGTCCCACGCCAGGAAAAACCGCTCCCACGGCGCGATGCACTCCGCCGCCAGCCGCGCGTCCACGAACAGCCCCTCGAAGCACGCCGTCTCGCACGGCACCGCGTCC
>DVOR01000226.1 GCA_018713405.1 Candidatus Spyradenecus faecavium
GCCATGAGCAGGGCGGCATCCACATGGCCGACGGCTATGCCCGCGCGACGGGCCGCGTGGGGTGCGCCATCGTCACCTCCGGCCCCGGCGCCACCAACACCGTCACCGGCCTGGCCACCGCCATGATGGACGGCGTGCCGCTGGTGGTCATCGCCGGCCAGGTGAGCAGCGGCCTCATCGGCACCGACGCCTTCCAGGAGGCCGACAACACGGGCATCACCCGCAGCGTCACCAAGCACAACTACCTGGTGCGTTCGGTGGACGAGATCCCGCGCGTCATCTCCGAGGCCTTCTTCATCGCCTCCACCGGCAAGCCCGGCCCCGTCCTCGTCGACATCCCGAAGGACATCCAGCAGGCCATCACCCTGCAGCCCGACGTGCAGGACATCTCGGTGCGGGCCTACCACCCCACCATCCAGCCGCCGCCCGCGCAGGTCGCCCGCCTGGCCGACGCCATCAACAAGGCCCACCGCCCCGTGCTCTACATCGGCGGCGGCGCCATCATCTCCGGCTCCTGCGCGCTCCTGCGCTCCATCGCCGAGACCTACGACATCCCCGTCTGCACCACCCTCATGGGCCTGGGCGCCTTCCCCGAGACCTCGCCCCTGTCGCTGTGGATGGTGGGCATGCACGGCTCCGTGGCCGCGAACAACGCCATCCAGCAGGCCGACCTCGTCATCGCTGCCGGCGCGCGCTTCGACGACCGCGTCACCGGCCGCATCGCCGACTTCGCCCAGGGCGCCAAGATCGCCCACATCGACGTCGACGCCTCGGCCATCGGCAAGAACGTCCACACCCATATCCCCGTCTGCGGCGACCTCAAGCAGACGCTCGAGCTCCTCCTGCCCCAGCTGGAGAAGGTCGACCGCTCCGACTGGCTGGCGCAGATCGCCAAGTGGCGCGAGGCCAAGCCCGCCACCTACCGCCCGCGCACGGACGGGAAGCTGCAGCCGCAGGCCGTGATTGAGGCCATCGACCGCGCCGCCCGCGCCACCGGCCGCACCACCGTCCTCACCACCGACGTCGGGCAGAACCAGATGTGGGCCGCGCAGTTCTTCCGCCACACCGAGCCCCGCGCCTTCATCTCCTCCGGCGGCATGGGCACGATGGGCTTCGGCGTCCCCAGCGCCGTGGGCGCGCAGCTCGGCCGCCCCGACGCCCTCGTTGTCTCCGTCAACGGCGACGGCGGCTTCCAGATGAACATCCAGGAGCTGGTCGTGGCCGTGGAGCACCGCCTGCCGGTGAAGTTCGTCGTCCTCAACAACGCCCGCCTGGGCATGGTGCGCCAGTGGCAGGACCTCTTCTACGGCCACCGCCATTCCGCCACCATCCTCTCGCAGGAGGGCCGCCCCGACAACGAGCGCATCCCCGAGCCCGAGGAGCCGCGCTACCTGCCCGACTTCGTCGGCGTCGCCAAGGCTTACGGGCTGGAGGCCATCCGCGCCAAGTCCCTCGCCGAGACCGAGGAGGCGCTGAAGCGCGCCTTCGCCGACGACAAGACGTGGCTCATCGAGTGCATCGTGGCCGAGGACGAGAACGTCCTGCCCATGGTCGCCCCCGGCGCCGCGCTCTCCGACATGATCCTGGAACGCGACTAAGGAGCCCGCCATGCAGAAGCACATCCTCAACGTCCTGGTCGAGAACCGTCCCGGCGTGCTCGCGCGCATCGTCGGCCTCATCACCGGCCGCGGCTACAACATCGAGACCCTGAACGTCGGCCCCTCCAACGACCCGACCATCTCCAAGATGACCATCGTCATCCCGGGGGACGAGGCCGTCATCGCCCAAGTCGTCGCCCAGCTCGCCAAGCAGATCAACGTCTTCCGCGTGGACGACGTGACCTCCCGCCCGCACATCGACCGCGAGGCCATCCTCCTCAAGGTCAGCACCCGCGCCACCGGCCGCGCCCCCGTCATCGAGGTCGCCATGCTCTTCGGCGCCAAGGTGGTCGGCGTCCAGCCCGACGCCCTCACCATCCAGATGATTGGCTCGCAGATGCAGGTGGACCAGTTCCTCGCGCTCGTCCGCCCCTTCGACGTGCTCGACATCTCCCGCTCCGGCTCCGTCGCCATGATTCAGGAGTGACCCATGCGCCGTTTCGCCGTCCTTGGCCATCCCATCAACCACAGCTTCTCGCCCGTCATGCACATGGCGAGCTTTCGGAGCATCGGCTTCGACGGCGAATACACGCGCCTGGACGTCCCTCCGGAGATGCTGGGCGACGCGCTCCGGGCCCTCTCCGCGGAGGGCTTCAGCGGCGTCAACCTCACCATCCCCCACAAGCAGCTCGCCCTCCCCATGATGGACGCGCTCACGCCCGAGGCCCAGCGCCTCGGCGCCGTGAACACCGTCCGCTTCGAGGAGGGCGGCAAGCTTTCCGGCCACAACACCGACGGCCCCGGCTTCCTCGCCGCGGCCAAGGCCACCCTCGGCCTTGACCCCGCGGGGCGCCGCGTCGCCGTCGTCGGTTGCGGTGGCGCGGGCCGCGCCGTCGCCATCACCCTCGCCCACGCCGGCGCACAGGTCGGCCTCATCGACATCGACAGAGACCGCGCCGAGGCCCTCGCCGACGAAATCCGCGCCTCCGGCCGCGACGCCGCCGTCATCGGCCGCGAGCGTATCCGCGAGGCCGACCTCATCGCCCAGTGCTCCCCCAGCGGCCTGGCCATCTTCCCCGAGCCCGCCGTCCGCGCCGAGGAGATGCGCCCCGGTCAGGCCCTCTACGACATCGTCATCCCCCCCGGCGACCCCGTCACGCCCACCATGAAGGAGGCCCGCACGCTCGGCATCCCCTGCGCCAACGGCGTGCGGATGCTCGTGGAGCAGGGCGCGCTCTCCTTCACGTACTGGACCGGCCTCGAGGCCGACCGTGCCGCCATGCTCCGCGCCGTCGAGGAGGGGCTCGCCCGCCATGAGTGAGTGGTTCGCCCCCCTCGTCGACTGGTACCGCCTGATGCCGCAGGAGGAGGCCGTCCGCCTGGTCCGCCTCGCCATCGCCTTCGTCCTGTGTTTGGGCGCCGTCGTCGGCAGTTTCCTGAACGTCTGCATCTACCGCATTCCCCTGGGGCAGTCCGTCAGCCGCCCGCGCTCGCATTGCTTCTCCTGTGGCAAGACCATCCCGTGGTACCTCAACGTCCCCATCCTCTCCTGGCTGATCCTGCGCGGTCGGTGCGCCAACTGCCACGCGCCCATCTCCGTGCGCTACCCCGTTATCGAGGCGCTCACCGCGGTCCTCTTCCTGCTCGTCTTCCAGATGTGGGCCAATCCCCGCCTCTTCCTGCTTGACCCCATCCCCGGGCAGGCCCCCGCCCTCATCCTCTTCTACTGGCTCTTCGTCGCCTCCGTCGTCGTCGACGTCATGATTGACATCGACCACCGTATCCTCCTCGACCGCATCTCCCTCGGCGGCACGCTCATCGCCCTCGCCGTCTCCGCGGCCTTCCCCATCCTCCACGGCGCCGCCTCCTGGTGGCCCGCGCTCCTCGCCTCGCTCGGCGGCGCGGCCGTCGGCTTCGGTGCGGGCTTCGCCATCGCGTGGGCCGGCGAACGCATCTTCCTGCAGGACGCCTTCGGCTTCGGCGACGTCAAGTGGCTCATGCTCTTCGGCGCCCTCTTCGGGTGGCGCGGCGCCCTCTTCATCCTTATGCTCGCCGCCTTCGTCGGCCTGGCGATGGGCCTCGTCGCCCTTGCCGCGGCCCGTTTCCGCCGCGCCCCGGCCGACGCCGACGCCGACGACGGCGCCCCGCTGGCTATCCCCTTCGGCCCCGCCCTCGGCGCCGCCGCCCTCCTCTGGCTCTTCTGGGGCAACCTCTTGGTGGACGGCCTCTTCGCCGCCCACGCCTGGGCCTTCGCCCACCGCACCGCCGTCCTCGCCGCCCTCTTCCCCCTCCTCCTCCTCTCCTGCGGTTGGCTCATCTACCGCATCCGTGCCATCCGCCGCGCCGCCCAAGACGACGCCCTCGAGGAGCTCCCCGATGACCCCGAGGACAAAGGGGTGTGATGCCCGGCCTGGATTGTGCTACAATGGTCGTGTTTTGGAGGATTGCCATGACCACCGCCAAGTGCCTTATACGCTCTTTCAAGGACGGGTTTCTGTCCGTCTTTGACCTCGGCCCCATGCCTGAGCTGAGGCCCATTCCTTACGTGCGCAAGCCGTTCCCCTCGGATGAGGCGGCCTATGCGTTGGCGCTGGAGCAGGTCGCGCAGGCGTTTCGCCAAGTTTTGGCCTCTCCGCAAGCCACTCAGTTGCTCAACACGCCTGCGCCATGACCGACAAAGACCTCTCGCAGAAGGACCAGGCGACGCAACCCCAACACCTTGTGCTCCAACACATCGAGTGGCGCACGCCCTTGCCGCCGCCGCAGGTCTTGCAGGAATATCAACGCATCTCTCCTGACACGTTGAACGTTCTCCTCCGGATGGTGGAGAAGCAAAGCGAGGCTAACCGAGACTACCTCTTGCAAGACCAGCGGAACGCGCTGTTGGTCCGGTGCAAGGAAGAGAATACCAGGCGGCTTGGACTGGCGATTTTCGCCTTGGGCCGCTTGTTGGCCTTCGCGATCGCGCTTGCGGGATTTGCGCTCTGTGCGTATCTGGCGCACAAGGGCTATCCAAAGGTCGCGGCCTTGCTGTGCGGCGGAGAACTTGCGGTGCTCGTCTACGGTTTCTTGAGGGCGCGTGCCTCGTCTGTCCAAGAAGGCGACGCCCTCGAGGAACTTCATGACGAGGATGGGGACAAACATTGAGGGCCTGCCATGAACGACACCATTCTGCTTGAGGGCCTGCGTCTGGAGTGCATCCTGGGCGACTTGCCGCACGAGCGCACCTTCCCCCAAGAACTCTTCCTTGACCTCGAGCTCGTCTGCGACGAACTCCCCGCCACGCGCACCGACGCCCTCGCCGACACCGTCGACTACGTCGCCGTTGCCGAACGCGTCCGCACGGCCCTCATCGCCGCCCGGTGCCGCATGATTGAGCGCGCCGCCCAGCTCGCCGCCGAGGCGGCCTTCGCCTGCGACGCGCGGATCCACACCGTCCGCGTCACCCTCCGCAAGCCCCACGCCCTTCCCGGCGTCGTCGCCGCCGTCCGCCTGACGCGCACCCGTCCCTGAGCGTTGCCGTCCGTCGGTGCCAAAAAGCGAAGCCGCCGTGCCCGATCGGGTACGGCGGCTTCGTTTTCCCGGGCGGCGCGGTCACGCCTCGGCGGCGGGTTCCTCCTCCGCGGGCGGCTCCTCGGCGGGGATGTCGACGCCGTTCTCGTCGGTGGCGGCGTCCTCCTCGGGGGGCGGCTCGTCGGTCCAGCCGCCGCCGAGCGCGCGGTAGAGGGTGATGGCGTTGGTGAAGAGGGTGGCGCGGTGGGTGACGAGCGCCTCCTGGGCGTTGAGCAGGCTGGACTGGCGGGTCAGGACGTCGTCGATGGTGATCTCGCCGTTCTCGTAGAGCTGGTCGGCGATGCGGAGGGCCTCGCCGCTGAAGCGCTCCGCGGCGCGGAGGTCGTTGGTGCGCTCGGCCTCGCGGCGGCAGGCGTCCCAGGCGGTCTCGGCCTCCTGGTAGGCCGAGAGGACGGCGTCCTCATAGTCCGCGAGGGTGGCCTCGAGCGTCGCCTTGGCGGACTCGACGCGCTTGCGCCACGAGCCGAAGCCGAAGATGTTCCAGCTGACGGAGGGGCCGAGGTTGACGGACTGGGTGTAGGCGTCCCAGGGCGAGAGGTCGGGCGAGGAGAGGCCGATGTTGCCGCCGAGGGTGAAGCGCGGGTAAAGGTTGGCCTCGGCGACGCCGACGGCCGCGGTCTGCGCGTGGACGTTTTCCTCGGCCACGCGGATGTCGGCGCGGCGGCGGAGCAGGTCGTTGGGGAGGACCTTGGGCGAGAGGTCGGGGAGGGACATCTCGTCGAGCGTCTCGCGCAGGCGGGCCTGTGTGGCGTAGGGCGCCTGCCCGGTCAGCCAGTCCAGGCGCAGCTGCGCGGCGGTGAGGTTCTGCCGGAGCTGGGGGATCGAGGCGCGGGTGGTGGCGGTCTGGCTCTCGGTGGCCATCACGTCGTACCACGGCACCATGCCGGCCTGCGCGCGCTCGCGGATGACGGCGGCGGTCTTCTCCTGGAGGGCGAGGTTGGCCTCGGCGATGTCGACCTGCGCGGCGTAGCGGCGGAGCTCGACGTAGGCGGTGGCGATTTCGGCGGCGAGGGAGACGCGCGTCTCCTGCAGGGTGTAGGCCAGACGGGCCTCCGTGGCCGCCTGCTGCTCGACGGACCTGCGGACGCCGCCGAAGATGTCGATCTCCCAGGACGCGTCGCCGCGGGCGGTCAGGTTGTCCTGCCAGCTGTGGCACCCGGCGCCCCAGGCACGCCCCCAGGTATAGGAGCCGCTGGCCGTGAATTGCGGCCAGAAGCCGGCCTCGGTGCTCTCGCGCAACGCCCGCTGGGCGCGCAGGCGGGCGACGGCGGCCTCGACGGTGGGGGCGTTGCACAGCCCCTCCTCGATCAGGTCGCAGAGGAGGGGGTCCTGGAAGTCCCGCCACCAGTTGGCGAGGCTTTCGGCCTCGTAGCCGCTGCCGGCGAAGAGCTCGGCCTCGGCCTTCGGCGCCTCGGGCGGCGTGTAGTCCGGCCCGACGGCGGCGCACCCGGCCAGGAGCAGGAGGGGGAGGAGGGGGACGCGCTTCATGGGGGTCAGGCCCGGCGCACGGATTCGATGACGATGGGCGTGTGCGGCACGTCCTGGTGGCGCCCGTGGGTGCCGGTGGGCGCCTGCTCGATCTCGTCGACCGTGTCGAAGCCCGCCGTCACGCGCCCGAAGACGGCGTAGCCGTAGGCGGAGGGGTTGGGGGCGCGGAAGTCGAGGAAGTCGTTGTCGACGGTGTTGATGAAGAACTGGGCGGTGGCGGAGTTGATCTCCGGGGTGCGGGCCATCGCGATGGTGTACTTGCGGTTCTTCAGGCCGTTGTGCGCCTCGTTGCGGATGGGCTCATGGGTGGGCTTCTGGGCCATGTCGGGCGTGAAGCCGCCGCCCTGGATCATGAACCCGGGGATGACGCGGTGGAAGATGAGGCCGTCGTAGAACCCCTCGTCCACGTAGCGGAGGAAGTTGGCGACGGTGATGGGGGCGGCGGATTCGTCGAGCTCCAGGGTGATGTCGCCCTTGTTGGTCTTCATGATGACGGTGGTCATGGCGCGTGTCCTTTCAGGGTGATATTATGGCACATCGCGCGGGCGCGCGCCATCCGCCGGCCGGGCGGTGCGTACGCGCCTACGCGGCACGGTTCCTTAGACCTTCGCGAGGCCCCCCTCGGAGGTCTCCTTGTACAGGCTGGGCAGGTCGTGGCCCGTTTGGAGCATGGCCCGCACCACCTTGTCGAAGGAGATGCTGTGCCGCCCGTCGGAGAGCGCGGCGTACATGTTCGCGTCCATCGCGCGCGCGGCGGCGAAGGCGTTGCGTTCGATGCACGGGATCTGGACGAGCCCGTTGATGGGGTCGCAGGTCAGGCCCAGATGGTGCTCCAGCCCCATCTCGGCGGCGTACTCGATCTGGTTGGGCGAGCCGCCGAAGATTTGGTTGACGGCCGCGGCGGCCATGGCGCAGGCCACGCCGATCTCGCCCTGGCACCCGACCTCGGCGCCGGAGATGGAGGCGTTCTCCTTCACGATGGCGCCGATGAGGCCGGCGGTGGCCAGCGCCCGGATGATGCGCTTCTCCGAGAGGTCGTGGTGCTTGTAGAGGTAGTAGAGGCAGGCCGGGAGCACGCCCGCGCTGCCGCACGTGGGGGCCGTGACGATCAGCCCCGTGCCGGCGGCGTTCTCCTCCGCCACCGCCAGGGCGTAGGCATAGAGCAGGCCCCGCCCGCGGATGCCCTCGCGCATCCCCATCGCCCGCCGGTAGTAGGCGCTCGCCTTGCGCTGCAGCCCCAGCCCGCCGGGGAGGACCCCCTCGGCCTCGAGCCCGCGCTCCACGGCGTCGCGCATGACGCGCCACACCTCGCGCATATGGTCGAAGACGGGTTGCCCTTCGTACTCCAGCACGTACTCCCAGAAGATGCGGCCCGTCTCGGCGTACCACCCCAGGATGCCGGCCATCGTCGTGTAGGGGTAGGGCACGGCGGTCGTCTGCGTCTTGCCCGGGCCCTCGGAGAGGAAGCCCCCGCCGATGCTGTAGACCTCCCAGTCGCCGAGCGCCGCGCCGTCCGCCCCCAGCGCGTGGAAGCGCATCCCGTTCGGGTGGAAGGGCAGGAAGACGGTCGGCTGCCAGTCGATCTCCGTGCGCTCGGGCCCGAGGACGTCGAGGATGGCCTTGTCGGTCAGGTGGCCGCGCCCCGTGGCGGCGAGCGAGCCGTAGAGCGACACGCGGAAGCGCGCGGCCTGCGGGTAACGCCCCAGGAAGGTCTCGGCGGCGCGGCGCGGCCCCATGGTGTGGGAGCTCGAGGGGCCGACGCCGATCTTGAAGATGTCGCGGATGGAATCCATGTCTGTCTCCTGTTTCAGCGGCGACGCCGGGCGCGGCGGCGGAAGAGGTCGCGCACGGCGTCGATGTAGGGCTTGTCGGTGGAAAGGTCAAGAAGGTCGATGCCGGCCTGGCGGAAGGCGCGCGTCTGCGCCTCGCGCTCGGCGGCGGCCGCCTCGGCGAAGCGGCGGCGCACGGCCGCGCTGGAGGTGTCCACCTGCAGGGTCCGGTGGGTCTCGGGGTCCCACAGCTCCACCAGCCCCACGTTGGGCAGGGCGGACTCCGCGGGGTCGGCGATGCGGCAGGCGATCACGTCGTGGCGGCGGGCGAAGGCGGCCAGCTCCCGCGCGTAGCCCGCGTCCTGGAAGTCGGAGAGCAGGAAGATCACGGCCTTGCGGCGCTGCGTGGCCGAGACGAAGCGGAGCGCCGCGCGGATGTCCGTCCCCTCGTGCGTCTCCTCGGCGGCGAGCACCTCGCGCACCAGGCGCTGCACGGCGGTCCGCCCCTTGCGCGGCGGCAGGCTCTTCACCACGCGGTCGGAGAAGAGCAGCAGCCCCACCTTGTCCTGGTTGGACAGCGCGGCCATCGCCAGCAGGGCCGTCAGCTCCGCCGCGCGCGCGGCCTTGGAACGCGCCCCCGACCCGAAGCTCTGGCTCCCCGACACGTCCACCAGGAAGAGCACCGTCAGCTCGCGCTCCTCGCTGAACCGCTTCACGTACGGCTCGCCCACGCGCGCGGTCACGTTCCAATCGATGGCGCGCACGTCGTCGCCCGGCTGGTAGGGCCGCGCCTCGTCGAACTCGATGCCCTGCCCCTTGAAGACGGAGTGGTAATCGCCGCTGAGCCGCTCGTCGAGCAGCCTCCGCGTGAGGATGCGGATCCTCCGCACCTCCTTCATCAGCTCCTCCGCGTCAATCTCCATGCCTGCCTCTCTTCTCCGCGAAGACGCGAA